>NZ_CBCOOR010000015.1:0-85368 GCF_965111665.1 Georgenia sp. Marseille-Q6866
CCTGGGTGCGCTCGGCGTCGCCGGTCTCCTCGCGGAGGACGGTGGTCGGCTCGCCGCGGGTGCCGGTCGGCTCGTCGTCGGCGGTGGCGCGGTGGTCGGCGCCGGTCGCGTCGTCCACGGGCTGCTCGCCGTCGGCGTGCGGGTCCGGCGCGGCCGGAGCCGGACCGTGGTCCACGGCAGGGGCCGCTCGCTCCGGGCCCGCGTCGGCGGGGACGGCGGGGACGGGGCCGGTGTCGCCGTCGGCCGGGGACGGCCGGGCGCCGTCGTCCTGGGCGAGCCAGGGTGCGTCGTCGGCGGGGGGTGCGGGGTCGAGCCGCTGCGACCACGGTGCGTCGGACGGGGCCTGGGTCGCGCCGCCTGAGTCGGTCGGGGCGTCGGCACTCACCGGCTCGACCGGCTCGTCGGGGTTGTCGCGCTCATAGGGGTTGTCGGACACGTCGCCTCCTCGGGTCTGCGATTCTCAACGTAGCGAGGCGCGGACCTGCCGCGGGGGGCGGCGCGCCGGTCAGGGCTCGGCGCGTCGGCGAGCCCGCCACACGACGGCGGCGAGCAGGACCGCGCCGGCAGCCACGGCCAGCTGCGCACCGGGGCGGCGGCGGGGCCGCACGGGTACGGGGCGGGAGAAGTCGCGCACCTGCCACCCCTGGGCGGTGGCGTGGCGGCGCAGGGCGCGGTCCGGGTTGACCGCGACCGGGTTCCCGACCGCCTCGAGCATCGGCAGGTCGGTGACGGAGTCGCTGTAGGCGTGGCTGGCGGCGAGGTTGTAGCCGCGCTCGCGGGCGAGCTCGCGGATCGCCGTCGCCTTCGTCGGCCCGTAGGCGTAGAACTCGAGCTGGTCGGTAAAGCGGCCGTCGGTGACGACGGGCCGGGTCGCGATGACGTGGTCGGCGCCGAGGAGCTCCCCGATCGGGCGGACGACGGCCTCGCTCGACGCGGAGACGACGACGACGTCCTCGCCGGCGGCCTGGTGCGCGGCGATGAGGTCGAGCGCCTCCTGGTAGACGACCGGACGCACGTGCGAGTCGACGGCCGCGGCGGCCACGGCCTCGGTCCGGGCCGCGTCCCAGCCGAGGGAGACGCGCGCGAGGCGCTCCTTCATCCGCTCGGTCTGGTCATGGTCGGCGCCGAAGGAGAGGTAGCCGAGCTGGGCGTAGAGGCCACGCAGCGCCCCGGCGCGGGTGAGCAGCCCGTCGGCGTAGAACGCCTTGGACAGGGCGAGCGACGAGGACCCGGCGATGACGGTCTTGTCGAGGTCGAAGAACGCGGCGGGACGACCCGGGGACGTGTGTGGCACTGAAGAACCTCCTTCCCCCGACCTTAACGGCCCCCTCCGACGTCCCACCCAGGAGGACGTGTCCGACAGGTGAGACGTGCGCTCGTCGCTGCCCGAGCGGGAGGGCTAGATTGCGCGGCACCACCGACGAGGGTGGGCTGAGACGACGAGGGGACGCGATGGCAGAGCGCACGACGACGCCGGAACGCGAGCAGTGGACCGGCCAGTACGGCTTCATCCTCGCCGCCATCGGATCGGCGGTGGGCCTGGGGAACATCTGGCGCTTCCCGGGCGTGGCCTACGAGAACGGCGGCGGCGCCTTCCTCATCCCCTACCTCGTCGCGCTCCTCACGGCCGGCATCCCGATCCTCCTGCTCGACTACTCCCTCGGGCACCGCTTCCGCGGGTCGGCGCCCTCGGTCTTCCGGCGGCTGGGGAAGAAGTTCGAGCCGCTGGGCTGGTTCCAGGTGGCCATCTCCTTCATCATCGCCACCTACTACACGGTCATCGTCGTGTGGGCGATCCGGTACATCGGCTTCTCCGTCGACCTCGCCTGGGGCGACGACCCCGGCGCCTTCTTCATCGAGGACTTTCTCCAGTACAGCGGTGCCGAGCTGAGCACCGACTTCGTCGGCGGGATCTTCTGGCCGATGCTCGTGCTGTGGCTCGTCGTCCTCGTCGTCCTCGCCCTGGGCGTCCAGCGGGGGCTGGAGCGGGCGAACAAGATCTTCATGCCGCTCCTCGTCATCCTCTTCGCGATCCTCGTCGTGCGTGCCCTCTTCCTCGATGGCGCGGTCGAGGGCCTCAACGAGTTCTTCACCCCGAACTGGGAGGCGCTGGGCGACGCCAACGTGTGGATCGCCGCCTACAGCCAGATCTTCTTCTCGCTGTCGATCGCCTTCGGCATCATGATCACGTACTCGAGCTACCTCAGGCGCCGCTCCAACGTCGCCCCCACCGCGTACGTCGTCGCCTTCGCCAACTCCTCCTTCGAGCTGCTCGCCGGGATCGGTGTCTTCGCCACCCTCGGCTTCATGGCCGCCCAGCAGGGCGTGGCTGTGGGGGAGCTGGAGAACCTCACGGGGCCGATGCTCAGTTTCGCCACCTTCCCGCAGATCGTGTCGGCGATGCCGGGTGGCCCCATCTTCGGGGTGCTGTTCTTCACCTCCCTGGCGCTCGCCGGCTTCACCTCGCTCATCTCGATCCTCCAGGTGGTCTCGGCCGCCTTCCAGGAGAAGTTCGGGCTCAGCCGGGTGCAGGTCTCGCTCCTCATCGGCGGCCTCGCGGCCGTCATCTCCCTCGTCCTGTACTCCTCGACCTCGGGCCTGGCGATCCTCGACACGGTCGACAAGCACACGAACGAGGTCGGCGTCGTCCTTTCCGCGATCCTCACCTGCGTCATCGTCACGCTCGGTGCCCGCAAGCTGCCGGAGCTGCGTGCCCACCTCAACGCGGTGTCCACCGGTCACGTCGGTCGCTGGTGGAGCCTGCTCGTCGGGGTGATCGTGCCCATCGCGCTCGTGGTCATGCTCGTCTCGAGCGTCCTCGGCCTCGTCGAGGAACCCTACGAGGGGTACCCGCGGTCCTTCCTCGCCGTCGCCGGCTGGGGCGTGCTGGGGCTCATGGCCGTCGCCGCCCTCGTCTACACGCTCATCCCGTGGCGCCGGTCCATCGACGACTTCACTCCCGACCCGCTGCCCGAGGAGGCCCGGCGATGACCTCGCTCTCGATCGCGCTCATGGTGATCTCCATCCTCATCATCTGGGGAGGGCTCGCCGTGGCCATCACCTTCCTCGTCAAGCATCCGCTCGAGGACGAGGACACCCCGGTGCAGCCCGGACAGTACCGGCCTCCTCGGCGCTGAGCCGCCGGTCCCCAGGGCCGGCTCACGAGCTGCTCCTCCCCAGCAGGGGACCGCGCCTGCGCGGTGGCGCCCCCCGGCTGGTCATCCTCGTGATGAGCGAGGAGGGCGAGCATGGAGGCAGGGGTACGGGCGGCACTCCGCTCGGGGGACCGTCACGTCGTCGAGCGGGTGCGGCGGCTGTGCGTCCTCGCGGGCGTCGAGCTCGAGGTGCGCGCACGCGGCAGCGACCCGCCGACGGCGGCGGCGGTGCTCATCGACGACCGCGCCGAGCCGGCCGACCCGCCCTGGCGGGGGAGCGCCACCACCGGGGAGGTGCTCGAGCTCGGTGACGGCGGGCTGACCCTGCCCGCGGACGCCGAGGTGGTGCTCGACGCGCTCAGCCGCGCGGCCGCACCCCGCCGTGCCCGGGTGGTGGGGCTGGTCGGTGCCGTGGGCGGCGTGGGGACCTCCGCGCTCGCCGCCGTCCTCGCGCGGCTGGCGGTGACGGCCGGGCGGACGACGGCGCTCGTCGACCTCGACCCCGCCGGCGGCGGGCTCGAGGTGCTGCTCGGCGTGGAGCACGACCCCGGCCCGCGCTGGTGCGACGTCCTCACCGAGCGCGGCGGCTTCCCGCCCGACCGGCTCATGGCGGCGCTGCCCCAGTGGCACGGGGCACGGGTGCTGTCCTCGGACGTCCGCGGCGGCGTGGCGGGCGGTCACCCGGTGGCCCTCGACGCCGTCGGCGCGCTGACCCGGGCGGCCGACGCACTCGTCCTCGACCTGCCGCGCGCGGTGCTCGCACCCGGCGCGGAGCGCGAGTGGCTGGCGCTGTGCGACGAGACGGTCCTCCTCACCGCCTGCGACACCCGGGCGGCCGCTGCTGCCGCGGCCGCGGTGGGTGTCCTCGGCGAGGTGCGGCTGGTGGTGCGGGGACCGGCAGCGGGCACGCTGCTCCCCGAGGACGTCGCCGACGTCTGCGGACGGCCGCTCGCCGCGGTCCTGCGTCCCGAGCGCGCCTTCACCGCAGGGGTCGAGCGCGGGCTGTCGCCGGGCGACCAGCGCCGTGGACCGCTCGTCGCCACCGGGCGCCGGCTGCTGCGGACGGTGGGGCTGGGCCCATGACGTCGGTGGCCGACGTCCGCGCGGCGGTGGCCCGCGGCGGGGGCGAGGCCGACGGGGCGGCCGTGAGCTCCGCCGTCGTCGGCGTGGCGGGACAGGCGGCGCAGGGCTGGCGGGCACTGCTGGAGCTCGACGCGCGCGCCCGGGCCGCGCTGGTGGGCGCCGGGGAGCTGCAGGACCTCCTCGAGGACCCGCTCGTGACGGACGTGCTCGTCAACGGACCCCGTGGCGTGTGGGCCGACCGCGGCCGGGGGCTGGTGCCCGTCCCGATGGAGCTCGGCGGGGAGGCGGCGGTCCGGGCACTGGCCACCCGGCTGGCGGCGGCGTGCGGCCAGCGGCTCGACGAGGCGTGCCCGGTCGTCGACGGCGCACTGCCCGACGGCACCCGCCTCCACGCGGTCCTGCCGCCTGTCTCCGCAGACGGCACGCTCATCAGCCTGCGTACCCAGCGCGGCCGGGCCCTGACCGTCGAGGAGCTCGTCGCCGGCGGCACGGTCGCGGCGCCGCTCGCCGACGTCCTGCGCGGGCTGGTCGCCACGCGCGCCAACGTCCTCGTCAGCGGCGCCGCCGGGGCCGGCAAGACGACGCTCCTCGCCGCGCTGCTGTCCACCGTGGGACCCCACGAGCGGATCGTCTGCATCGAGGAGGCCGTCGAGCTGCGGCCCGACCACCCCCACGTCGTCCACCTCCAGGTGCGCCGGGCCAACGTCCAGCGGGCCGGCGGCGTGGAGATGGCCGAGCTCGTCCGCGCTGCGATGCGGATGCGGCCCGACCGCCTCGTCCTCGGGGAGTGCCGCGGCGCGGAGGTGCGCGAGGTCCTCGGCGCCCTCAACACCGGCCACGACGGCGGCTGGGCCACCGTCCACGCCAACGCCCCGGCCGACGTGCCCGCCCGGCTCATCGCCCTCGGGTCCCTCGCCGGGCTCGGGGAGCACGCCGTCGCGGTCCAGGCCGTGAGCGCGCTGGACGCCGTCCTCCACGTGAGCCGGACCGAGGGCGGGCGGCGGCTGACGGAGGTCGGCGTCCTCGCGCGTCGCGGCCCCGAGCTCGTGTGCGACACCGCGCTGCGGGTCACGGCCCGCGGGGAGGTGCGGGAGGGACCCGCGTGGCCGGCGCTCGCCGACCGCCTCGACCGGCGGGAGCGGACATGACGCTCCTCGTGCTCCTCGCCCTGCTCGCGGCGGTCGCGTGGGCGCCGGGGCGTCCGGTGCCCTCGACGCGGGACGGGCCGCGGGTGGGGTGGTCCCGCCGGTGGTGGCCGCCCCGCGGACGGCGGCGTCCGAGGAGGCTGGACCTCGCCATCTTCGTCACCGAGGTGGCGAGCCGGCTGCGGACCGGCGCGACGCCCGAGGCCGCCTGGGCGGCGACGGTGGGCCGGCTCCTCGGTCCGGACGAGGTCCCGGACGGGGACGGTGCAGGTCATGGCGGGGACGACGGCATCCCGCCCGCGCTGAGCCGTCTCGCCGTCCACTGCGCCGCAGACCCGGCGGCTGCCGCCGCGGTCCGCACCGTGGTCGCCGCCAGCCGGCTCACGCACACCCTCGGCTCCCCGCTGGCCGAGGTGCTCGACCGCTGCGCCGTGACGGTGACCGAGGCGGAGCAGGCCCGTGACGCCCGCCGGGTGGCGCTCGCCGGGCCCCGCTCCACCGCGCGGATCCTCGCCGGCCTGCCGCTCCTCGGCCTCCTGCTCGGCGCGGGCCTCGGCGCCGACCCTCTCGGCTCGGCGACCGACGGCGGCTGGGGGACGGCCAGCGTGCTCGCCGGGCTGCTCCTGCTCCTCGCGGGGCGGAGGTGGACGGCCGCACTCGTCACCGCCGCGGAGGCGCCGGGCCACGTGGGGCCGCGGCGCTCGCGGGCGGCGGCACGGCGGTGAGCGGTGCGCTGCTGCTGCTCGCGGTCGCCCTTGCCGCGCTGCCCTGGCTGCTCGCGCGGCCCGGCGCTCCACGCGCGCGGCCGGCACGACGCCGGACGACGCGGCCACCCCTCGGGACCGACGCCGCGGTCCTCCTCGACCTCCTCGACGTCGCCCTCGCGTCTGGCGCGTCGGTGCCCGGGGCGCTCGCGGCCCTTGCGGCAGCCACCACCCCCGACCCCGTGGCGGACCAGCTGCGCTCCGCCGCCACGTCCCTGCGCCTGGGGGCCACGTGGGAGGAGGCCTGGGAGCGCTGCCCGCCGTCGCTCCGGCCCCTCGCGGCAGCCCTGGAGCCGGGCTGGACCGACGGCGTGGACCCGTGCCCGCTCGTGCGGCAGGCCGCCGCGTCGATCCGCTCCCGCCGTCGTCAGGAGGCTCAGGAGGCCGCGGCCCGCCTCGGCGCGCGCCTCGTCCTGCCACTGGGCCTGTGCTTCCTGCCGGCCTTCGTCCTGCTCGCGATGGCGCCGGTGCTCCTCTCGGGGGTCGGCTCGCTGCTCGGGGGCTGAGCCCCAGGCCCGCCTCGCGGGGGCGCCGTGCACAGAAGGGGCACCGGCCTCGGCAGCACGTGGGGACGCGGACCCACAGTGGACGGACCGGCTGACTCGCAGCCGGACCGACGAAAGGACGACCATCATGCGTTGGGCACGAACTGCACGAGCGTCACTGCAGGCCCGCCTGCGGACGCTGCGGCGCACCGCCGAGGCCGGCATGGCCACGGCCGAGTACGCCATCGCCACCCTCGCCGCGGCGGGCTTCGCCGGGCTGCTCCTCGTCATCCTGCGCAGTGCCGAGGTGCGGGGCTTCCTCCTCGGCATCATCCGCCAGGCCCTCCAGGTGGGATGACGTGGACGGCGGGGCAGGACGGCGCCGCGCGCGTCCCGGAGACGAGCGGGGCGCGGTGACGGCCGAGCTGGCGCTCGTCCTGCCCGCCGTCGTCATGGTCCTGCTCGTGTGCTGCACCCTGGGTGCGGCCGTGCTCGGGCAGGTGCGCTGCGCCGACGCGGCACGCGCCGCGGCCCGGGCGGCGGCGATCGGTGAGCCGGCGGCGGTCGTCACGTCCGTCGCCCGCGAGCTCGCCGGCGCGGACGCCGCCGTGAGCGTCGACATCGACGGGGCGTGGGTGGAGGTTATCGTCTCGCGTCCGGTGACCTCCGGGGTACTGGGCGCCGGCACGCTCGAGGCCCGGGCCAGCGCCCGGGCCTGGGTGGAGCCGGGGCCGTGAGCGCCACCCGCCGGGGCGGCCCGCCGCCCCCGAGGCCGGGAGCGAGGCTCGGGGACCGTCCTGGGGATCGGGGTGGTCGCCGTCGCGCTCGTCCTCCTCGTCGCGGTCGCGACGCTCGGACAGGTGGTGGCGGGACGCGGGTCGGCCCAGGCCGCCGCCGACCTCGCAGCCCTGGCCGCGGCCGAGCGCCTGCACGCGCCCGGAGCGGGGGCCGGCGCCTGCGCCGTGGCGGCACAGGTCGCGTCCGCGTACGGGACCGCCCTGACCGGCTGCGCAGTCCAGGGGGAGGAGGTGACGGTCGAGGTCGCCCGGGAGGTCGGCCCGGGGCTCGTGGCGCGAGCGGGCGCGCGCGCCGGACCGGCGCAGCGAGGCGGCGGCGCGTCGGCCGCCCGGGCTACGCGGGGCAGGCGGCGACGAGGAAGCGCAGCACGCGCACCGCCGCCGCCTTGTCGAGGGGCGAGTTGCCGTTGCCGCACTTGGGCGACTGCACGCAGCTCGGGCAGCCGTCGGCGCAGCCGCAGCCGGCCACCGCGCCGAGGGTCGCGGTGAGCCACTCCCGGGCCGCGCGGAAGCCGCGCTCGGCGAAACCCGCCCCGCCCGGGTAGGCGTCGTGGACGAACACCGTGGGCACGAGCGTGTCCTGGTGGACGGCGGTCGACAGGCCACCGAGGTCCCACCGGTCGCAGGTGGCGACGATCGGCAGCAGCCCGATGGACGCGTGCTCGGCGGCATGGAGCGCGCCGGGCAGCACGTCGGCGCCCACACCCACCTCCGCCAGCGCCTCCGCGCTCACCGACCACCACACCGCGCTCGTGCGCAGGACGCGCTCGGGCAGCTCGAGCGGGTAGCTGCCGACGATCTCCAGCCCGGGCAGCCGGCGCCGGTCGAAGCCGGTCACCTGGGAGGTCACCTCCACCGCCCCGCGGGACCACCGCACGGTGGCGCCGCCGGGGTGGGACCACTCGGCGTGCTCCTGCTCCTCGATGATCCGCACGGTCGTCGCGCTGCGTGCCTTGGTCCGGTAGGACACCTCGGGCTCGGCGTGGACGAGGGCGACGTCGTCGGCGAGCTGGTCGACGACGAAGGTGCGGCCCTGGTGGACGTAGACGGCGCCCGGGTGGACCGTGCCGTCGGCGCGCGCGCCGTCGACCGTGCCGAGCACGCGGCCCGTCCCGGCCTCGACGACCTGCACCGGCTGGCCGTGACCACCGCGCAGGTCGGTGAGGGAGGAGGGCTGCTCGGGCCGGGAGAAGTTCCAGAACCAGCCGTTCGGGCGGCGGCGCAGGAACTCCTGCGCGGTGAGGAGCTGGAGCAGGGAGTCGTCGGCCAGTCCGAAGCGTGGCAGGTCGGCCTCGGTGAGCGGGACCTCCGCGGCCGCGGCGCACAGGTGCGGGGCGAGGACGTAGGGGTTGGCGGGGTCGAAGGTCGTCACCTCCACCGCCTGGCCGAAGACCGCCTCGGGGTGGTGGACGAGGTAGGCGTCCAGCGGGTCCTCCGAGGCGACCAGCACCGCCAGGCCGTCCCGCCCGGCGCGGCCGGAGCGGCCGGCCTGCTGCCACATCGACACGCGGGTGCCCGGCCAGCCGGTCATGACGACGGCGTCCAACCCGGAGACGTCCAGGCCCAGCTCGAGCGCGTTTGTCGTCGCGAGCGCCAGCAGGTCCCCCTCCCGCAGGGCCCGCTCCAGGGCGCGGCGCTCCTCGGGGAGGTAGCCGCCGCGGTAGGCGGCCACACGGTCCGACAGGCCGGTCCCGGCGAGCTGGTGCTGGATCTGCTCGGCCACCGCCTCGGCCCCGTAGCGGGAGCGGACGAAGGCGAGCGTGCGCGCGCCGGCCCGCACGAGGCGGGCGACGAGCGCGGACGCCTCGCTGGACGCGCTGCGCCGGGGGCCGGCGGCGTCGAGCTCGGCCTGCTCCTCCGGCAGCACGACCCCCTCCGCGGGCCACTGGCGACCCTCCCGGGTGAAGCCGGGCTGCCACAGGACGATCGTGCGGGTCCCGCTGGGCGCCGTGTCCTCGACGACCGCGTGCACCTCGGCGGGGTCGACCCCGATGAGGCGGGCACCGGTCGCGGCCGGGTCACCGGTCGTCGCGGAGGCGAGGACCACCGTCGGGCGCGCGCCGTAGTGCTCGGCCACGCGCAGCAGCCGGCGCAGCACCAGGGCCACGTGCGCGCCCAGCACCCCGCGGTAGGCGTGGCACTCGTCGACGACGACGAAGCGCAGCCCGCGCAGCAGCCGCTGCCAGCGCCGGTGGCGGGGCAGCATGGAGAAGTGGAGGAAGTCCGGGTTGCTCAGCACGATGTCGGCGTGGTCGCGGGCCCAGTCCCGCTCGGCGAGCGGGGTGTCGCCGTCGCAGGTGGTGGCCCGCACGCCCCGCAGCGACGCCGCGTCGAGGAGCCGCTCGAGACTGGCGAGCTGGTCCGCGGCCAGAGCCTTCGTCGGTGAGAGGTACAGCGTCGTGGGCCGGCGGGCGTAGCCGGCGATCCGGCCGGAGCCCGGGCCGGCCGCCGCCTCGGCGCCCTCCCGCACGGCGCTGATCGCCGGCAGCCACGCCGCCAGCGACTTCCCCGAGCCGGTGGCCGTCGCGATGACGGTGTGCCGCCCCGACCACACGGACTCGGCCGCCTCGACCTGGTGCTCCCAGGGCGCCTCGACGCCCAGCCGCCGGTAGCCCGCGACGAGGTCGGTGTCCGCCCACGCGGGCCAGTCGCCCGTGCGCCCCGGGCGTGCGGGGATCCGCTCGACGTGGAGGAGCCGGTCGTCGCCCTCGCCGAGCTGGTGCAGGAGGGGGAGGAGCTCGGTCACCCCGCCATCATCGCCCCGCAGGCGCCGCGGGGCGGCACGAGGACTGGACGGAGGAACGAGCGGGGTCGTCCGACAGCCCGATTCTCGCGTCGTCCCCACCTGAAGTGCTCGGCAGGAGCCGCCGACGTGCGTAGACTCCGGCACGTCAATGCGCGGCGGTTGCGCCGCACGAACGCCGCCGAGCGCTGACACTGCTGTGAGCGCCGGTGGGCACTGCCGAGGAGGGCGGATGCTCGAGCTGAGTGCGTCAAGTCTGGTCATAGTCGGGGTCATCGCGGGTGTCGCGGTCGTCGCGCTGCTCATCGCGGTCGTGCTGCGCGGGCAGGTGCTCGCGGCCGACGAGGGGTCGGTCCGGATGAGGGAGATCGCCCAGGCGATCCAGGAGGGCGCCCGCGCCTACCTCAACCGGCAGTTCCGGACGCTGGCGCTGTTCGTCGTCGTCGTCTTCGCGCTGCTGTTCCTGCTGCCCGGTGACGGCGGGATCAAGGTGGGCCGCGCCGTCGCCTTCCTCTTCGGCGCCGGGTTCTCCGCCGCGATCGGCTACCTCGGCATGTGGCTGGCCACTCGCGCCAACCTGCGCGTGGCCGCGTCCGCCCAGCACCCGGGCGGTCGCGCGGAGGGTGCCCGCATCGCCTTCCGCACGGGCGGGGTCGTGGGCATGTCCGTCGTCGGCCTCGGCCTGCTCGGCGCGGCCGGCGTCGTGCTCATCTTCCAGGGCGACGCGCCGGCCGTGCTCGAGGGCTTCGGCTTCGGCGCCGCCCTGCTCGCGATGTTCATGCGGGTGGGCGGAGGCATCTTCACCAAGGCCGCCGACGTCGGCGCCGACCTCGTCGGCAAGGTCGAGCAGGGCATCCCCGAGGACGACCCGCGCAACGCAGCCACCATCGCCGACAACGTCGGTGACAACGTCGGCGACTGCGCCGGCATGGCCGCCGACCTCTTCGAGTCCTACGCCGTCACGCTCGTGGCCTCCCTCATCCTCGGCAAGGCCGCCTTCGGCGAGCAGGGCATCATCTTCCCGCTCATCGTCGCGGCCATCGGCGCGGTCGTCGCCGTCCTCGGCGTGGTCATCACGCGGGTGCGGGGCACCGAGGACGCGCTCACGACGATCTACCGCGGCTTCTACATCTCCGCGCTCGCCGGGGTGCTCCTCGCGGCGCTCGCCGCCTTCCTCTACCTGCCGTCCACCTTCGGTGCCATCACCGGGGTGAGCGCCGAGCTCGCCGACCACTCCGGCGACCCGCGGCTCATCGCCGCCGCCGCCGTGACGATCGGCGTCGTCCTGGCCGGCATCATCCTGTGGCTCACCGGCTACTTCACCGGCACCACCTCCAAGCCCACCCTGCACGTGGCCAGCACGTCCCAGACCGGTGCCGCGACCGTCGTGCTGTCCGGCATCGGGGTCGGCTTCGAGTCGGCCGTCTACACGGCCGGCATCATCGCCGCCGCGATCTGCGGCGTCTTCCTCCTCGCGGGCGGCTCGGTGTGGCTCTCGCTCTTCCTCGTCGCGCTCGCCGGCTGCGGGCTGCTCACCACCGTCGGCGTCATCGTCGCGATGGACACCTTCGGGCCCGTGTCGGACAACGCCCAGGGCATCGCCGAGATGTCTGGGGAGGTCGACGAGGAGGGCGCCCAGATCCTCACCGACCTCGACGCCGCTGGGAACACGACCAAGGCCATCACCAAGGGCATCGCGATCGCCACCGCGGTCCTGGCCGCCACGGCGCTCTTCGGCTCCTACGCCGACGCCGTCGCGACGTCCCTGCAGGACATCCTCGACTCCGGCAAGGAGGTCGCCGGCGGGGTCATCACCTCGATGCTCGCCTACGACATCATCTCGCCGGTGACCCTCGTGGGCGTCATCCTCGGCGCCGCCACGGTCTTCCTCTTCTCCGGCCTCGCGATCGACGCCGTCACCCGGGCGGCCGGCGCCATCGTCTTCGAGGTGCGCCGCCAGTTCCGGGAGAACCCGGGCATCATGACCGGCGAGGTGCGCCCCGAGTACGGCCGCGTCGTCGACATCTGCACCCGCGACTCGCTGCGCGAGCTCGCCACCCCCGGACTGCTCGCCGCCTTCGCTCCGATCGCGGTGGGCTTCGGGCTCGGCGTCGGTCCGCTGGCCGGCTTCCTCGGCGGGTCGATCGCCGCCGGGGTGCTCATGGCGGTGTTCCTCGCCAACGCCGGTGGGACGTGGGACAACGCGAAGAAGATCATCGAGGACGGGAAGTACGGCGGCAAGGGCTCCGACGCGCACGCCGCCGTCGTCATCGGGGACACGGTCGGTGACCCGTTCAAGGACACCGCCGGCCCGGCCATCAACCCGCTCATCAAGGTGATGAACCTCGTCGCGCTCCTCATCGCGCCCGCCGTGGTCCAGCTGAGCGTGCCGGCCGACGCCAACCACGTGCTGCGCATCGGCATCGCCTCGGCGGCCGCCGCGGTTGCCTTCGGCGCCGTCATCGCCTCCCGCTTGCGGGCCGCGAAGGTCGACCAGGAGAACGAGGCCCGCGCCGCGGTCGCCGCAGCCAGTCCGCGCTGACGCCGACGCCCCCCCCCCACTCCTCATGGGCGATTTCTGCGGCTCGACGGCACTCGGCGCTGCAGAAATCGCCCATATGTGAGAGGAGGTCAGCTTTCGGAGGGGTGGTGGCGTGGTCAGGCGGGGGAGTTGCAGCGGGCGAAGTCGCCGCTGCGGCCGGCGTGGTAGGAGAACCCGGCCCTCGGCCGCGAGCACGAGGCGGGCGCCGGGCACCTGGGCCTGGGTGTAGCTCATCCCCGGCCGCGGGCAGCCGAGGGAGCCGTCGGGCCACGTGACGTCCTCGTGGCTCACCACGGTGACCTCTGCCGGCTCGACCTCGAGGTGTGCGGCGAGGTCCGCGACGGCCGCGTCGACCTGCGGCGTCCGCTCGACGGCGGAACTGCTGGGTGCGGGCGTCGTCGGCGCCGGCAGCTCGTGGGACGACGGCGTCTCCTCGGGCGTCTCGCCGGGGGAGGGCTCACCCCCGCAGGCGGTGAGCAGGAGGACGACGACGGCGAGGGCGGCGGTCCGGGGGGCGCTCACAGTCCCAGCCCCTCCCCGACGGCGACGAGCCGCTCGCGCAGGGGAGCGGACCGCTCCGCGAAGGCGCGCTGCGCCGCCACGTACTCCGCCCGGCCCTCGGCCGTCTCGATGGCCACCGGGCGGTGGCGCAGGGACGTGACGTCGTAGGGGGAGGCCCGCATGTCGAGGACCCGGATGTCGCGGGCCAGCGCGACGCAGTCGAGGAGCAGCTCCCCGGGGCACGCCGGCCCGAGGGTGAGGGCCGCGCGCATGAGGTCCATGTTCGCGTGGAGGCAACCGGGCTGCTCGAGCTCGGGCTGGTTCTCCCGGGAGGGCTGCAGCCGGTTGACCGGCCGCGCGGCGGGGGTGAAGAAGCGGAAGGCGTCGAAGTGCGTGCAGCGCACGGGATGCCCCTCGACCACCGCGTCGGTCCCCTCCGGTCCCAGGCGCAGCGGGAGGTCGTGACGCCGCTCGGCCTCCGGCTGCCGGTAGACCATCGCCCACTCGTGCAGGCCGAGGCAGCCCAGGTGCGCGGGACGCGCGGCGGTGGCGCGCAGGACGGTGAGGAGCTGGCGCAGCGCCGGCCCGCGGTCGGCGACGAAGGCGTCCGCGTCCAGCCGCACACCGCCGTCGGGGGTGCGCACGTGCCAGCGCCACCCGGCCCGGCCGGCCAGCAGCTCGTCGTCGTCGGCGAGGAGCGTCACGCCGGTGCCGGGGTGCCAGCGGTCGAGCCGTCCGGCGCGGAGCGCGTAGTAGTCGAAGAGGAAGTCCTCGACCGGGTGCTTCTCGCCGCGCGAGCGGCGCTCGCGGTGCGTGCGGGTGAGCTCCAGCGCCCGTTCCCGGTGGCGCGACTCGCGCGCGAGCCACTCGGGCGCGGCCAGCACCCGAGCCTCCACCACTGCCGTCACGGTCATGCCCCCAGCCTAGGCAGCCCACCGCCCTCCTCCCCGCCGAGAGCCGAGCTGCTCCGGTAACAACTCAGCTCTCGACGATGAGGGGGAGGGGGCAGCTACAGGGCGGCTCGGCGACGGTGGGCGAGCAGGCCGGCCCCGCCGGCCACGGTGAGCAGCGCCAGACCCACAAGCGCCAGCACCGGGGCGCCGGTGCTCGGCAGGCGGCCGGGCCCGGCCGCCGCTGGCGGTGTCGTCGCGTCGGGGCTCGGCGGCGCGGTGGTCGGCGCGGGGTCCGCGGTGCTCGGCTCCTCGGTGGGCTCCTCGCCGGGCGTCGTCGGCTGCGGCTCGGGTAGCGGCTCGGTGACGAGCCACCAGTTCTCGACGAAGAAGTCCGCCGGGTCGATGACCCCGCGCTCCTGGGCCCACTCGATGAGCAGCTGGCGGATCTCCAGCCGCTCGTCGTACACGACCTCGGCCTCCGCGACGTGCGGGTAGGCACCACCGCCGCTCTGGCGGTAGTTGTTCACGGCCATGACGAACTCGTCGTCCTCGCCCACGGGCTCGCCGTCGGGATAGGTGAGGCTCGCGAGCCGCTCGCCCACCGGCTGGGAGATGTCGATGACGTACTCCAGCCCCGAGATGACGTCGTAGTTGTAGTCCGGCACTCCCTCCGGACGGTCCGGGTAGACGGCGTTCGTGCCGGTCTCGGGGTCGAACTCCGCCCCCTCCGCCACCTGGTTGAAGTACCGCGCCGAGTACTCGAGGTAGTCGCGCAGCTCGGCACCGGTGAGGACCACCGCCGACAGCGTGTTCTCGTAGATGTACAGCCCAGCGATGTCGGCGATCGTCACCTCGCCCTCGGGGAAGACGGCCGTGCGCGAGAAGGGCGAGGCCTGGGAGATGACCGTGCGTCCGGCGCTCTCCTCCTCGCCGAGCGCCGCCTCGACGGTCGTCTGCTGGACGTGGTTGATGAAGTCGATGATCGGGGTGTCCTCGTAACGGGACGTCTCGGCCAGCAGGTCGGTGACCGACTCCGCCACCGGGGTGTTGACGTAGTCGACCGTCGTCGCGTGCTCCTCGGCGAGCAGCTCCTGCAGGCCCTCGTCCTCGGCGTAGTCGGTGCCGCGGTGCGCCACCGCCGTGGGGGCACCGGCCTCGCTCCAGTCGACCTCCCAGCCGTCCTCGGCGTCGGGCACGAGGCCGAGCGTCGTCTCGGTGAGCGAGCGCGCCCAGTAGCTCGGCTGGGTCATGAGGACGCTCTCGCCCTCGACGTTCGTCAGCAGCTCCTGCGGACGGTCCTGGTGGGTGTGGCCGGCGACGATGACGTCGATGCCCGGCACGAAGTGTGCGATGTTGTTCGTGACGTCCTCGTGGAGCGCGTCGCGGTCGTAGGCGTCGTTCTCCACGTTGCCCAGGCCGGTGTGGGCGATGACGACGACGACGTCGGCCAGAGCGTCCACTTCCGGGACCCACCGTTCCGCGGCGGTCACCATGTCCTGGAACTCCAGGACGCCCTCGACGTGCTGCTTGTCCCAGACCCGCACGCCGGGGGTCACCAGGCCGATGACGCCGACGGTGACGTCCTCGCCGTCGATGTCCATCTCCACGAGCTCGTAGGGCTGGTGGTAGGGCTCGCCCGTCTCGACGTCGATGACGTTGGCCCCGAGCAGCGGTGCGTCGAGGTCCTCGCCGTAGGCGGACAGGAGGTCGAGCCCGTAGTTGTACTCGTGGTTGCCGACGACCTGGACGTCGTAGTCCAGGGCGTTGAAGGCGGCGGCCATCGGGTGGGTGACCTCGTCATCGAGGACGGACTGCCGGCCCTGCCCCATGCCGTAGTAGTAGGTGAGCGGCGTGCCCTGGATAGCGTCACCGTTGTCGAGGAGGAGGACGGAGTCCTCGCCCCTCTCGGCGCGGACCTCCTCGACGGCCGTCGCGACACGGGTGAGCCCGAGCGAGTCGTCCTCGGGGAAGGGCTGGTTGCGGAAGTAGTCCCAGTCGTAGACGTGACCGTGGACGTCCGTGGTGGCGAGGAGTGTGAGCTCGAGCCGGTCCGGCTCGACGGGCTGGCCGACGGCGGGCGCGGCCGCCGCTGCCAGGAGGAGCGCCGCCGTCGTCGCGGCGGGAACTGCTCTGCGTGTGCGCATGTGGTCCTTCCGGGTGGGTGTGGACGTGTGCTGCCACCGCACGGGCCGGTCAGGCACGCCGTCGGCAGACGCTGACGAGGCTAGCGCCCGGCTGTGACACAGGACACCCCCGTACTCTCGGGTCCATGCCGAGCCCCCTCCCGCCCCGCCTGCCCGCTGCGCTCGCCGACGGCCTGCGCGCCGACCTCGCCGCCGGCTACACCCGCGCCGCCGTCGAGGACACGCTCGGTCCGGTCGCCACCGCGGCCCTGCAGCGGGAGGAACCGGTCGCCGCCCGTCGGGCCACGGACGGGGTCACCGAGCCCGCCGCCGTCCTCACCCGGCTCTTCCTCCTCGGTGACCCGGTCACCCGGGCGGCGCTCGACACCGCGCTGCCGCGGACGACGACGGCGGGGGCCACCGCCGTCGGGCTCGTCACCGCGGCGGGGGAGGGCGACGACGACGAGGTGCGCGCCGCCGTCGACCTCCGTCCCTACGAGGCCAGCGACGCGGCCGGTGACGCCCGCTGGTGGCTCGCCTCGGACCTCGGTGAGCTCGCGACGGGCCGCGGCCTCCAGGCCGACCACGTCCTCGGGATCGGGGGCGCCTCCCTCACCCTCGCCCGCATCACCGTGCGCGACCACCGGCCGCGCGTGCTCGACCTCGGCACGGGCTGCGGTGTCCAGGCGCTCCACGCGTCCCGGCACGCCGACCACGTCCTGGGCACCGACGTCTCGCGCCGTGCCCTGGACTTCGCCGCCTTCAACGCCGCGCTCGCCGGGACGCCGCTGGAGCTGCGCGAGGGCTCGCTGCTCGAGCCGGTCGCCGGGGAGCGCTTCGACCTCGTCGTGTCCAACCCGCCCTTCGTCATCACCCCGCCGGCCGCCCACGCCGCCGGCCTGCCCGTCATGGAGTACCGCGACGGCGCCCGGCCCGGCGACTCGCTCGTCGCCGACCTCGTCTCCGGGCTCGGGGACCACCTGGCGCCGGGCGGCGTGGCGCAGCTCCTGGGCAACTGGGAGCACCACGCCGGGGAGGACTGGCGCGAGCGGGTGGGCGGCTGGCTGGAGGCCGCCGGCACCGACGGCTGGGTGGTCCAGCGCGAGGTGCAGGACCCGGCGGAGTACGCCCACACCTGGCTGCGCGACGGCGGGCTGCGGCCCGGCAGCGCGCTCTTCGACGCCGCGCTGTCCGCGTGGCTCGACGACTTCGCCGCCCGCGGCGTGGACGCCGTGGGCTTCGGCTACCTCGTCCTGCGCCGGCCCGCCGCGGACACCGGCCCGCGCTGGCGCCGCGTCGAGGAGCTGACCTCGCCGGTGCAGGGACCGCTCGGTGGGCACGTCGCCCACGTGCTCGCCGCCCAGGAGTGGCTCGCCGCGACCGACGACGCCGCGCTCGCGGCGCAGACCCTCCGGGTGGCCGAGGACGTCACCGAGGAGCGCCACCTGCGCCCGGGCGAGCCCGACCCGCGCGTCCTCCTGCTGCGCCAGGGCGGCGGCTTCGGCCGCACCTACCAGCTCGGCACGCTCGTCGCCGGGGCCGTCGGCGCCTGCGACGGGGAGCTGACGGTCGGGCAGATCGTCGGGGGGCTCGCCGTCGTCCTCGACCAGCCCGCCGACGCCGTCGCCGCCGAGGTCCTGCCCGCCGTCCGCGACCTCGTCCTCGACGGGCTCCTCGTCCCCACCGCCGACTGAGCGGGCAGGCGCGGGACACCGCCCGCGCGGAGTAGGTTTCGCGCATGGACCAGGCGCCGGGCCCGCACACCTTCCGGGCGGTCAACCTCCAGGGCTGGCTCGATCTCACCTTCCTCCACTGGTCCTACCCGCCGGAGGTCGTGCAGGCGCTCCTGCCGGAGGGGCTGACCGTCGAGACCGTCGACGGCCGGGCGTGGGTGGGGGTCGTCCCGTTCCGGATGCACGCCGTCCGGACACCGGGCCTGCCGCCGCTGCCCCACCTCTCCTCCTTCCCCGAGCTCAACTGCCGTACCTACGTGCGCCACGCCAACGGGACGAGCGGCGTCTGGTTCTTCTCCCTCGACGCCGCGCGCCTCTGGATCGTCGCGGCGGCGCGCGTCCTCGGGCTGCCGTACATGTGGTGCCGTGGGGACGTCGCGGTCGACGGCGACGGCGAGGTGCCCGGCACGGTCCGCTACCGCAGCGACCGACTCGTGCCCTGGCGTGCCCCCGTCCGCCTGCGCGCCGAGATCGAGGTCGGCGCCCCCGTCGACACCGACGACCTCACCCGGTTCCTCAGCGCGCGGTGGTGGGCCTTCAGCCGCCGGGCGGGACGGCTGTGGCAGGTCCCCGTGGCCCACCCGGACTGGCCGCTGCACGAGGCGCGCGCCGTCGTCGTCGAGGCCGGGGACGTCCTGGGCGCGGCCGGCCTGCCCGCGCCGACGGGTGCTCCGCTCGTCCACTTCTCGCCCGGGGTGCGCACCCGTCTGGGGCTGCCCAGGCCGAGCTGACGCCGACGCCCGCCAGTCCCATCAGGTACCGTCACCCCGACACGCCCCCTGTGGACAGAAGGAAGGTAGGCGGTGACAGGTTCCCGCAAGCTCGTGATCGTCGAGTCGCCCGCAAAGGCGCGCACCATCGGCGGATATCTCGGGCCGGAGTTCGACGTCGAGGCCAGCGTCGGACACATCCGCGACCTGCCTCAGCCCTCCGAGCTGCCCGCCGAGATGAAGAAGGGCCCCTTCGGCAAGTTCGCCATCGACGTCGAGGGCGACTTCGAGCCGTACTACGTCGTCGACGCCGACAAGAAGAAGAAGGTCACCGAGCTCAAGCGCGCCCTCAAGGAGGCCGACGAGCTCTACCTCGCCACCGATGAGGACCGCGAGGGGGAGGCCATCGCCTGGCACCTCCTCGACGTCCTCAAGCCCAAGGTGCCGGTCAAGCGGATGGTCTTCCACGAGATCACCAAGGAGGCCATCACCCGGGCGCTGGAGAACACCCGCGAGCTCGACGAGCGTCTCGTCGACGCGCAGGAGGCCCGCCGCATCCTCGACCGCCTCGTCGGCTACGAGGTCTCCCCGCTCCTGTGGCGCAAGGTCCGCCCGCGCATCTCCGCCGGCCGCGTGCAGTCCGTGGCCACCCGGATGGTCGTCGAGCGGGAGCGCGAGCGCATGGCCTTCCGCTCCGCCTCCTACTGGGACGTCAGGGGCACCTTCACCGGCGACGACGGCGGCGGCACCCGCCCCTTCGAGGCACGTCTCGTCACCCTCGACGGCCAGAAGGTGGCCACCGGTCGCGACTTCGGCGACGACGGCCAGCTCACCGCGGCCGCCCGCAAGGGCAGCGTCGTCCACCTCGACGAGGCCACCGCCACGGCCGTGGCGCAGGCGCTTGAGCAGGCTCCCGCGCGGGTCGCCTCGATGGAGACCAAGCCGTACACGCGCCGTCCCGCCGCGCCCTTCACCACCTCCACGCTGCAGCAGGAAGCGAGCCGCAAGCTGCGGCTGAGTGCTCGGGAGACCATGCGCACCGCGCAGGGCCTGTACGAGAACGGCTTCATCACCTACATGCGTACCGACTCCTCGGCGCTGTCGCAGCAGGCGATCGCCGCGGCTCGGGCGCAGGCCACCGAGCTGTACGGCGCGGAGTACGTGCCGGCCAAGCCCCGCTTCTACGCGCAGAAGTCCAAGGGCGCCCAGGAGGCGCACGAGGCCATCCGGCCCGCCGGTGACTCCTTCCGCACCCCCGCCCAGGTGGCCGGCCAGCTCACCGGCGCCCAGTTCCGGCTCTACGAGCTCATCTGGAAGCGGACCGTCGCCTCCCAGATGGCCGACGCCGCCGGCTCCACCGCCACCGTGCGGCTGCGGGCCGACGCCGCCCTGGCCGACGGCACCCGCCAGGCCGAGCTCAGCGCCTCCGGCACCGTCATCACCTTCCGCGGCTTCCTCGCCGCCTACGAGGAGGGCCGCGACGCCGAGCGCTACGCCGAGTCCGCCGCACAGGAGAAGGAGACCCGCCTGCCGCAGCTGGCCGAGGGGGACCCGGTCGGCACCGAGTCCGTCCGCGCCGAGGGCCACGAGACCACCCCGCCGCCGCGCTACACCGAGGCGAGCCTCGTCAAGGTGATGGAGGAGCGCGGCATCGGCCGTCCCTCCACCTACGCCGCGACGATCTCCGTCATCACCGACCGTGGCTACGTCGAGCGCCGCGGCCAGGCCCTCGTGCCGACCTGGCTGGCGTTCTCCGTCGTCCGGCTGCTCGAGGAGTACCTCCCGCGGCTCGTCGACTACGACTTCACCGCCGCGATGGAGACCGACCTCGACCAGATCGCCGCCGGCCAGGAGGACCGTGTCGAGTGGCTCGCGCGGTTCTACCGCGGCGAGGGGGAGCGCGAGGGACTGCGCACCCAGGTCGAGAACCTCGTCGACATCGACGCCCGCGCCGTCAACAGCATCGACATCGGCGAGGGCATCACGCTGCGCGTGGGCCGCTACGGCCCCTACCTCGAGACGGCCGACGAGGAGGGCAAGCGCGCCTCCGTGCCCGACGACGTCGCCCCCGACGAGCTCACGGTCGAGAAGGCGCGCGAGCTGCTCGCCGCCAGCGCCGAGGACGGCCGCGAGCTGGGGACCGACCCCGAGACCGGGCACATGATCATCGCCAAGACCGGTCGCTACGGGCCCTACGTCACCGAGGTGCTCCCCGAGCCGGAGGAGGCTCCCGCCGCCGAGGGCGCGAAGAAGCCGGCGAGGAAGAAGGCCGCACCCAAGCCGCGCACGGCGTCACTGTTCAAGACGATGCAGCTGGAGACGGTGAACCTCGAGGACGCGCTGCGGCTGTTGTCCCTGCCGCGTGTCGTGGGCACCGACCCGGAGTCCGGTGAGGAGATCACCGCGCAGAACGGCCGCTACGGCGCCTACCTCAAGAAGGGCACCGACTCCCGGACCCTGCCCGACGGCGAGGACCAGATCTTCGAGATCACCCTCGAGGAGGCCCTGGAGCTGTACAAGCAGCCCAAGCGCGGCCGCGGGGCCACCGCCAAGCCGCCGCTGCGCGAGCTCGGCGAGGACCCGGTCAGCGGCAAGCCCGTCGTCGTCAAGGACGGCCGCTTCGGCCCGTACGTCACCGACGGCACGACCAACGCGACGCTCCGCAAGGACGACCCCGTCGAGACGGTCACGCCCGAGCGCGCCTACGAGCTCCTCGCCGAGAAGCGCGCCAAGGCGCCGGCCAAGAAGACGACCACCCGCAAGACGCCCACCCGCAAGCCCGCCGCCAAGAAGGCGCCCGCGAAGAAGAAGGCCTGACATGGCGCCGCCCGCGCAGCCGACGATCAACCCGCGACACCTCCTCGTCATGGCGACGGTCGGCGGGCTCGTCCTCGCCACCACCGTGCTCCTGTGGGTCTTCGAGGTCGTGCCGTTCGGGGTGTTCATCGCCGTGGTCGCCGCGGTCATGGTGGGCCAGGCAGTCACCGTCGTCATGCTGCTGCGGGGCGCGAGGGAGCGGGCGAGCCGCGCCGGCCGGCTCCCCGGTGGCACGTCGACCGTCGGGCCGGACAGCCCGGGGGCGCGGTACGGCTACGACCCGATGGGTGACATCGGCCGCGACGGGCGCCGCTAACCTCCTGGCATGACCTCGACGCTCGAGCTGACCTCCGCCCCCGACCCCCTCGACGCGCCCCCGCTGCGCTGGGGCATCCTCGGCGCGGGCGGTATCGCCCGTACCTTCGCCCGCCAGGTGCCCGCGCACAGCAGCGGCCGCGTCGTCGCCGTCGGGTCCCGTGACGGCGCCCGCGCCGCGGCCTTCGCCGCCGAGCACGGGATCGCCCGGTCCCACGAGGGCTACGACGAGCTGCTCGCGGACGGTGACGTCGACGCCGTCTACGTCGCCACGCCGCACAGCGAGCACCGCGACCACGCGCTGCTCGCCATCGCCGCGGGCAAGCACGTCCTCGTCGAGAAGGCCTTCACCCGCAGCGCCGCCGAGGCCCGCGAGGTCTTCGCGGCCGCCGAGGAGCGCGGTGTCTTCGTCATGGAGGCGATGTGGACGCGCTTCCTGCCGCACGTCGTCGCCATCCGCGAGCTCGTGCGCAGCGGCGCCATCGGTGAGGTCGTCGCCCTCCACGCCGACCACGGGCAGCGGCTCGACGGCGACCCCGCCGGCCGCCTGCTCAACCCCGCCCTCGCGGGCGGTGCGCTCCTCGACCTCGGCGTGTACCCGCTGTCCTTCGCCCACGACCTCCTCGGCACGCCCGAGGCCGTCGTGGCCGCCGGCGCGCTCACCGAGACCGGTGTCGACGGCCAGGAGACCGTGCTCCTGCAGTACGCCGGCAAGACACAGGCCGTGTGCTCCTCGACCCTCTGGGCCCGCACGCCCTGCCGGGCCACCATCAGCGGGACCGACGGCGTCATCGAGATCGAGGGCCCCTTCTACGGCGCGACGACCTTCACCGTCACCCGCGGCGACGAGGAGGTCACCGTCCGTCCGCGCCACGAGGGCGGCTTCCAGTACGAGGCCGCCGAGGTGGCTCGCTGCGTCGCCGAGGGGCGGCAGCAGTCGGCGACGATGAGCTGGGACGACACCCTCGCCGTCCTGGGGACGATGGACGAGGTCCGCCGCCAGCTCGGCGTCACCTACCCCGGCGAGTAGCCCCACCACCCTCCTTCCGCCGAGAGCGGGATTCCTCGGCGGAGGAATCCGCTCTCGCGGGATGGGGGCGGCGAGAGCCGGATCTCTCGGGGGCGAGATCCGGGGGTGGGAGGGGCTCGTTAGGCTGGGGCGGTGACGACCCATGCAGCGCCCTGTTCATCGCCCTCGAGGGCGGGGACGGCTCGGGCAAGAGCACCCAGGCCCGGCTGCTGCAGGAGGGGCTCGAGGGCCACGGCCGCGAGGTCGTCCTCACCCGCGAGCCGGGCGGCACGGACCTCGGCCGCACCCTGCGCCGCGAGGTGCTCCACGGCGAGGACCTCGACCCGCGCACCGAGGCGCTCCTCTACGCGGCCGACCGCGCCCACCACGTCCACACGCTCGTGCGGCCCGCCCTCGCACGCGGCGCCGTCGTCGTCACCGACCGGTACATCGACTCCTCGGTCGCCTACCAGGGCGCCGGCCGCGGGCTGGGCCGCGAGGAGATCCGTGAGCTGTCGCTGTGGGCCACCGGCGGCCTGCTGCCCGACCTCACCGTCGTCCTCGACCTCGACGCCGCCACGGCCGCCGCCCGCCGCTCGGGTGAGCCCGACCGCCTCGAGCGCGAGCCGCACGCCTTCCACGAGGAGGTGCGCGCCGGGTTCCTCGCGCTCGCGGACGCGGAGCCGGACCGGTACGCCGTCGTCGACGCGTCCCTGCCCCCGCAGGACGTTCACCGGGCCGTCGTCGCGGCGCTGAGCCCGCTGCTGGGGCTCGTCCGATGAGCGTGTGGGACGACGTCGTCGGCCAGCGCGAGGCGGTCGCGACGCTGCGCTCGGCCGCCGAGGCCGCCCGCGGCATCGCGGACGGCGGTGACTCGCGCGGCACGGGCATGACCCACGCCTGGCTCGTCACCGGCCCGCCCGGCTCCGGACGGTCCGTCGCCGCGCGCGCCTTCGCGGCCGCGCTCGCCTGCACCGACCCCCACGAGGTGGGCTGCGGCCACTGCCACGGCTGCACGACGGCCCTCGCCGGCACCCACGCCGACGTCCAGGTCATCGCCACCGAGCGGGTGAGCTTCAAGATCGAGGACATGCGCCCGATCGTCTCCGACGCCCAGCAGGCGCCCTCCCAGGGTCGCTGGCGCGTCATGCTCATGGAGGACGCCGACCGCATGGTCGAGCGCACCTCCAACGTCCTCCTCAAGGCGATCGAGGAGCCGCCCCCGCGCACCGTGTGGCTGCTGTGCGCCCCGAGCCCGCAGGACCTCATCGCCACCATCCGCTCCCGCTGCCGGACCGTCTCGCTGCGGGTCCCGGCCGCGGAGGACGTCGCCGAGCTGCTCGTGCGCCGCGACGGCATCGAGCCCCGGATCGCCCTCATGGCCGCGCGCGCCGCCCAGAGCCACGTCGGGGTCGCGCGGCGGCTGGCCACCGACCCGCAGGCGCGGGAGCGGCGGCGTGCCATCCTCACCGTGCCGAGCCGCATCCGGGGGGTCGGGGACGCCGTCCTCGCCGCCGCGGACCTCGTCGAGCTCGCCCAGGCCGAGGGCAAGTCCGCCACGGAGGAGCGCGACGCCGCCGAGCGTGCCGAGCTGCTGCGCACGCTGGGCGCCGAGGGCGAGACCCGGCTGCCGCCCGCCGTGCGGTCCCAGGTCAAGCGCCTGGAGGACAACCAGAAGAGCCGCGCCACCCGCGCGCAGCGCGACGTCCTGGACCGCGCGATGGTCGACCTCCTCTCCCTCTACCGCGACGTCCTCGTCGTCCAGCTGGGCGCCGACGTGCCGCTCGTCAACACCGACCTCGAGGCGGAGGTGCGGGCCCTGGCCGCCGACTCGTCCGCCGAGCAGACCGTGCAGCGGATGGACGCCGTCGGGACCGCCCGGACCCGCCTCGCCGCCAACGTCGCACCCCTCCTGGCTGTCGAGGCGATGATGGTCGGGCTGCGCCCGCAGGCGTCCTCCGCCCGCTTGTAGAGTGGCGCCGGTGAGCCGGATCTTGCGCGCGAGCCTCGCCCTCGTCACCGTGACCGCCCTCGTCGCCTGCAGCGCGAACGAGGACCCCGACGACGCCCCCACCGGCTCCGCCACCGAGGAGTCCGGCACCCCCAGGGCCGAGGAGCCGATGCCCGAGGTGCCCGCCGAGCTCGCGGACGTCTACGGGCAGTCCCTCACCTGGGAGGAGTGCGGCAACGGCTTCGACTGCACCGACGTCACCGTGCCCCTCGACTGGCAGGAGCCCGACAGCGAGTCGATCACCCTCGCCGTCAAGCGTCGCGCCGCCGGCGACGAGCCGGTCGGCTCGCTGCTCATCAACCCCGGCGGACCCGGCGGCTCCGGGGTCCAGCTCGTCGAGTCCGTCCCGCTCATGTTCTCCGCCGACCTCCTCGACGGCTACGACGTCGTCGGCTTCGACCCGCGCGGCGTGGGCGCCTCCACCCCGGTGGAGTGCGTGAGCGACGCCGAGCTGGACGAGATGCGCTCGGAGGACTTCGACACGAGCACCGAGGAGGGCGTGGCCGCGTTCACCGAGGCCGCCGACGAGCTCGCCGCGGCCTGCGAGGAGAACAGCGGCGAGCTGCTCGCCCACGTCGACACCGTGAGCGCGGCCCGCGACCTCGACGTCCTGCGCCACGTGCTCGAGGAGCCCCGCCTCGACTACCTCGGCTACTCCTACGGGACCCACCTGGGCGCCGTGTACGCCGAGCTCTTCCCCGACAACGTCGGGCGGATGGTGCTCGACGGCGCGATGGACCCCTCGCTGGGCAGCGACGAGATCGTCCGCGGCCAGGCCGAGGGCTTCGAACGGGCCATCCGCGCGTACGCCGAGGACTGCCTCGCCGGTGAGGGCTGCCCGCTCAGCGGGGACGTCGACACCGCCGTCGGGCAGGTCCAGGACCTCCTCGAGCTCGCCTCCCACACGCCGCTGGAGACGGGCACCGACCGCGAGCTCACCGCCCCGCTCATGTTCTCCGGCATCATCATGCCGCTGTACGACGACGCGTACTGGATGCTCCTCACCTCCGCGCTGGACGCGGCGATGAACCAGCAGGACGGCTCGCAGCTGCTCTTCCTCGCCGACCTCGCCGCCGAGCGCGAGGAGGACGGCACCTACCTGTCGAACTCCAACGAGGCGAACATCGCCATCAACTGCATCGACTACCCCGTCGAGGGTGGCATCGAGGAGTGGCGTGAGCAGGCCGCGGCGCTGGAGGAGATCTCCCCCACCTTCGGGCCGGCGCTCTCCTACGGTGACGTCACCTGTGCCGCGTGGCCCCACGAGCCGCGCGTCGAGCGTGCGCCGGTGAGCGCGGCCGGCGCCGATCCCATCGTCGTCATCGGCACGACCGGCGACCCGGCCACGCCGTACGCGTGGTCCGAGCAGCTGGCCGAGCAGCTGGAGTCCGGCGTCCTCGTCACCTACGAGGGTGAGGGGCACACCGCCTACGGGCGCGCCGGGGACTGCGTGACCGACGCCGTCGACCGCTTCCTCCTCGAGGGCACCGTCCCGGAGGACGGCCTCGTCTGCTGACTTTTGGTCCACGGGGCTCGCCCCGGTACAGTGGTCCGCGCTGCCCCGCGCGGGCCGCGCCGCCTTAGCTCAGTCGGCAGAGCGTCTCACTCGTAATGAGAAGGTCGTGGGTTCGATTCCCACAGGCGGCTCCACCCCCTCCAGCGGACGTACCATGGGCCCTATGGACTATGTCGTGGCGCTCCTTCCTTCCATCGGCCTGGCGATCATCTTCGTCGTCGTGCTGCGCGCCATTCTCTTCGCCGACCGTCGTGAACGAGCGGCAATTCGCGAGTTCGAGAACGAGATGGACAACTCGGCATCGCTTGTCGCTCATGAGGACAATACGACGCGGCGTGACAATTCCGATTCTGCGAATTAGTGTGTGCGCAACGCTATTCGGCAGGGGGTAGCGGGAGCGAACATCGCTGCGGTCCTCAGGGACTGGAAAGTACAGGAAGAGAATCAGATGGTGCAGAAGGTCATGGTCACACTAATCGACGACGTCGACGGGACTCCCGCTGACGAGACGGTCCTCTTCAGCCTTGACGGTGTGAACTACGAGATCGACCTCACGACCGACAATGCCGCCAAGCTCCGCGACGCGCTCGCTCCCTGGGTGGGCCACGCCCGCCGGGCCGGTGGACGCCGCACCGGCGGTGGCGGCGGCGCCCGCTCCGGTCGCCGCTCCAGTGGTGGCGGCAACAGCGACGCCGCGAAGGTCCGCGAGTGGGCCCGCGCCAACGGCTACACGGTCTCCGACCGCGGCCGTATCCCGGCCGAGGTCACCGAGGCCTACGCCAAGGCGAACTGACGCGACCGAGGGCCACGGACCGACCGGTCCGTGGCCCTCGCGCACGTCCACGGGACGAAAGGCACCGCGACGGTGCCGTGCTCATAGGAGATGATGGGGGCATGACCTACACGCTTGTGCTGCTCCGCCACGGCGAGAGCGACTGGAACGCCAAGAACCTGTTCACCGGCTGGGTGGACGTCCCGCTCTCGGAGAAGGGCACCGAGGAGGCGCTGCGCGGCGGTGACCTGCTCGTCGACGCCGGTATCGAGCCGGACGTCGTCCACACCTCCCTTCTCCGCCGGGCCATCATGACGGCGAACCTCGCGCTCGACCGCGCTAACCGTCACTGGATTCCCGTGAAGCGCCACTGGCGCCTCAACGAGCGCCACTACGGCGCTCTCCAGGGAAAGAACAAGAAGGAGATTCGCGAGGAGTATGGCGAGGAGCAGTTCATGCTCTGGCGCCGTTCCTACGACGTCCCGCCGCCGGCCATCGAGGCCGGTTCGGAGTTCTCCCAGGACACCGACCCGCGTTATGCCGGTGAGCCCATTCCGGCGAGCGAGTGCCTCAAGGACGTCCTCGAGCGCGCGCTGCCGTACTGGGAGTCCGACGTCGTTCCGGACCTCAGGGCAGGAAAGACCGTTCTCGTCGCCGCGCACGGCAACTCGCTGCGCGCCATCATCAAGCACCTGGACGGCATCGACGACGACACGATCTCCGGCCTCAACGTGCCCACCGGCATCCCGCTCCTCTACGAGCTGGACGAGAACCTCAAGCCGCTCACGCCCGGCGGTCGTTACCTCGACCCGTCGGCCGCCGAGGCGGCCATCGCGGCGGTCGCCAACCAGGGCAAGTAGCACTGACGCACGACGAAGGGGGGCCGGCTCAGCCGGCCCCCCTTCGTCGTACGTCCGTCAGTGCTCGCCGGCGGCCTCGTCGCGGGCGACGGAGTTCGTGAGGTCGCCCGTGACGAGGTAGCTCGTGCGGCGGGCGACGGAGACGCCGTGGTCCCCGAAGCGCTCGAAGTAGCGGCCCAGGAGCACGCCGTCGACCATCTGCTGCTTGGTCATCTCCACCTCGGGGTCGAGGAGGATCGTGAAGGTCTGCTTGTGCAGCGCGTCCAGGGCGTCGTCGTCGCGCTCGACGCCGGCGGCCAGCTCGAGGTCGCGGGTGGCGAGGAGGTTGCTCACCTGGTGAGCGACCTTCGTCGCTGCCTCACCCATCTGCGCGAAGATCTCCTGCATCGCGGGGCTGGGGGCCACCTCGGGGTAGCGCCCACGCGCCACGTAGGCGATGTGACGGGCGAGGTCGCCCATGCGCTCGATGGTCGCCGACATCCGCAGCGCCGCGATGACGACGCGCAGGTCGGTGGCGACCGGCGCCTGGCGGGCGAGCAGCGAGATGCACTGCTCGTCCAGGCTCCGCTCGATCTCGTCGATCTGCTCGTCGGCGCGGATGACCTGCTCGGCCAGCTGGAGGTCGGCGGTCTGCAGCGCGGTGGAGGCCTTCTCGATCGCGTCGATGACCAGCCGGCTCATCCGCTGGAGGTCCTCACCGACCTGGGCCAGCTCCTGCATGAAGATCTCGCGCACGTTTCGCTCTCCTCGGTCTCGTCGTGATCCCACCGTAGCGTTCCAGGGGTCGGTGAACGACAGGTGGCGCCCCGGTGAACGGTGGGGGACCCGCTCGGACGCACGCTCGTGGCGTCCCCGGGGAGGCTTACCCTCGGACACGTGGAGGGGATCTGGCCGTTCGTCGTCGTCGCGCTCGTCGGGGTGGGCGTCGGCGTCCTCGTGCGCGGCTTCTTCCCGGTGCGGGCGCGTCGCGCGACCGTCGTGACACCGAGCTCGGAGGGCGTGAGCAAGGACGCCCGGGAGCTGCTGCGGGCGCTGCGGTCCACCGTTCTCGTCCTCGACGCGAACGGGGACGTCCTCCAGGCCAGCCCGTCCGCCTACAGCTACGGCCTCGTGCGCTCCGGTCGTGTCGTCCTGCCGGCCGTGTCCGAGCTCGTCGAGCGCGTCCGCGCCGCGGGCCAGCCGCACGACCGGGAGCTCAGCCTGCCGCGCGGCCCGCTCGCCGGCGCGGGCGAGATGATCTTCCAGCTGAGGGTCGTGCCGCTCACGGGCGGCCGGATCCTCGTTGTCGGGGACGACCACACCGCCGCGCGCCGCCTGGACCAGGTGCGGCGCGACTTCGTCGCCAACGTCTCCCACGAGCTCAAGACCCCCGTCGGAGCCCTCGCCCTCCTCAGCGAGACCCTCGAGGAGGCGGCCGACGACCCCGTGGCCGTGCGGCGCTTCACCGCCCAGATGCGGCGGGAGTCGCGGCGCCTGACCGCGCTCGTCCAGGAGATCATCGACCTGTCCCGGCTCCAGGAGCCGGACGCGCTCGTGGGCTCCGAGCTCGTCGACATCGACACCGTCGTCGCCGAGGCGGCCGACCGCGTGCGCGTCGAGGCCGAGTCGCGGCGTATCACCCTCGCGGTCGGTGGCCAGCCCGGCCTGCACGTGTTCGGCGACGCCGACCTCCTCACCACCGCCGTGCGCAACCTCCTCGACAACGCGCTGCGCCACTCCGACCCCCTCGGGCGGGTGTCCGTGGGCGTCGCACGGGACGGGGACAAGGTGCGCATCGCCGTCGTCGACCAGGGCGAGGGCATCCCTCCCGCCCAGCAGGAGCGGATCTTCGAGCGCTTCTACCGCGGCGACCCGGCCCGTGCCCGCCGCACCGGCGGGACGGGTCTGGGCCTGAGCATCGTCAAGCACGTCGCCGCCGACCACGGCGGTGAGGCGGAGGTGTGGTCCAAGCCCGGCGCCGGGTCGACCTTCACGCTCGTCCTCCCGCTCGCCGACCCACCGACGGCGGCGTCCCCCGCCGCCACCGCCCCGACCCCAGGAGTACCGAGACAGTCATGACGACGATCCTGCTCGTCGAGGACGAGGAGTCTTACCGCGAGCCGCTCACCTACCAGCTGGAGCGGGACGGCTACGAGGTCGTCGCCGTCGACAACGGCCTGGACGCGCTGCCCGCCTACGAGCGCGCGGCGCCCGACCTCGTCCTCCTCGACCTCATGCTGCCCGGCATGTCCGGGACCGAGGTGTGCCGCGAGCTGCGCCGGCAGGGCAACACACCCGTCATCATGCTCACCGCCAAGGACGACGAGTTCGACAAGGTGCTCGGCCTCGAGCTGGGCGCCGACGACTACGTCACCAAGCCGTACTCCTACCGCGAGCTCCTCGCCCGCGTCCGGGCGGTCCTGCGCCGCGGGACCGAGCCGGCCGGGGAGGAGACGGCGGGCGTGCTCGAGGTCGGCCGCGTGCGGATGGACGTCGGTCGCCACGAGCTCCTCGTCGACGGCGAGCCGGTGCGGATGCCGCTGCGGGAGTTCGAGCTCCTCGAGGTCCTCCTGCGCAACGCGGACCACGTCCTTACCCGCGGCCAGCTCATCGACCGGGTGTGGGGAGCCGACTACGTCGGGGACACCAAGACCCTGGACGTCCACGTCAAGCGCATCCGCGCCAAGATCGAGCCCGACCCGTCCGTGCCCGAGATGCTCCTCACCGTGCGCGGCCTCGGGTACAAGCTCGTCGCACCCGAGCGGACCCCGTAACCTGTCGTGAGCTGCTGGAGGCCTCAGCGACACGACAGGGGACGGGATGACCAAGGGCACGGGACGACGGATCGCGGCCGCGACGGCAGTCGTCGCGCTCACCGCCGCCGGGTGCGGTAGCGACGGCACGTCGATCGCCGGCGCCGGCGCCTCCTCCCAGGAGATCGCGATGCAGGCGTGGCTGGCCGGGCTGCACGACCTGCAGCCCGAGATCCTCGCCTCCTACGACCCCACCGGCTCCGGAGCGGGCCGCGAGATGTTCATCACCGGCGCCGTCGACTTCGCCGGCTCCGACGCCCACCTCGACGACGAGGAGGTCCGCGAGGCCGAGGAGCGCTGCGAGGGCGGGGAGGTCCTCGAGCTGCCGCTCTACATCTCCCCGATCGCCGTCGCCTACCACCTGCCCGGGCTGGACGTGGAGCACCTCCAGCTCGCGCCGGAGACGATCGCCGGGATGTTCGACGGCCGCATCCAGCGGTGGGACGACCCCGCCATCATCGCGACGAACCCGGGCGTCGAGCTGCCCGACCTCCAGGTCGTGCCGGTCAACCGCTCCGACGACTCCGGCACCACGGAGAACTTCACCGAGTACCTCGCCGAGGCCGGCGGCGGCGCGTGGCCGCACGAGCCGAGCGGCACCTGGCCGCGCTCGGGCACGCACTCGGGCCAGCAGAACGTCGGCATGGTCTCGACGCTCGAGGCCGCCGAGGGGACGATCGGCTACGTCGACGCCTCCCAGGTGACCGAGCAGCTCGGCACGGTTGCGGTGGGGGTGGGCGAGGAGTTCGTGCCCTTCTCCCCGGAGGCCGCGGCCGCCGTCGTCGACGCCTCGCCGCCCGCTCCGGGCGCGAGCGACACCCGGCTCGTCATCGAGCTGGACCGCGACACCGACGCTCCGGGCGCCTACCCGGTGGTCCTCATCTCGTACACGATCGCCTGCACGCGCTACGACAGCGCGGAGAAGGCCGACTCGGTGCGTGCGCTGCTCAGCTACATCGCCAGCGAGGACGGCCAGGCCCGCGCCGCGTCACCGGAGGTCGCGGGCGCTGCGCCGATCTCCGCCGACCTGCGCGAGCGCGTCATGGCCGCCGTCGACCGGATCGAGGGTCCGGCCGCCGGCTGACGCCGGTCACGGCACGTAGTCGGCGTACTGCGGGAGCGTCGAGTCGAGGACGGGCACGTTCGCCGAGACGGTCCCGAGGCCGGTCGCCTCGACGAGCCCCTCGGCGTTGGCGCCCGGCGCGACGGGCACGGCCGGCACGACGACGACCTCGTCGACGCCGAGCAGGACCTGGCCGGTGGCCGGGACGGGGACCTGGATCCCGCCGTCGCCGATCGTCACCGACATGACGACGTCCTCCTGGCTGTCGTTGACGAGGGAGCCGAAGACCTGGCCCTCGCCGCCCTCCTCCTCGGACAGGACCATGAGGTTCTCGGCCCGGATCTCCTCGGTGATCTCGACCCTGACGCCGTCGCCCGGGTTGTACGGCTCGGCGGTCTGGATCGGGGTCATCACGCTGCAGCCGGCGACAAGCGCGGAGGCGCCGACTACTGCGGCGCCACGAAGCAGGTGGTGGATGCGGGCCAAGACGGTCTCCTTCGTCGACGTGTCCCCCCAGGCTACCGGGCCGCGGGCCCGGTCCGCGCGGTCGCCCCGCGCGATCCGGGCCACGTGTGCGGACTGGCCGGCACCGGTGCAGAGGCCGCGCAAACCCGCGGAATGGCGCCGTTTCCGCGTGCTAGAATGGGTACTCCTCGCGACCAAGGAGCATGACCACTATGACCTTCACCGTCGGTGAGACCGTCGTTTATCCCCACCACGGAGCCGCCCTCATCGAGGCGATCTCGAAGAAGGTCATCAGGGGCGAGGAGAAGCTCTACCTCAAGCTCCGCGTGGCCCAGGGCGACCTCACCATCGAGGTGCCCGCGGACAACGTCGACCTCGTCGGGGTGCGTGACGTCGTGGGCAAGGAGGGCCTGGAGAAGGTCTTCGAGGTGCTGCGCGCGCCCTACACCGAGGAGCCGACGAACTGGTCGCGGCGCTACAAGGCGAACGTCGAGAAGATCGCCTCCGGTGACGTCATCAAGGTCGCCGAGGTCGTGCGTGACCTGTCCCGCCGCGACCAGGACCGCGGCCTGTCGGCCGGGGAGAAGCGCATGCTCGCCAAGGCCCGCCAGATCCTCGTCTCCGAGCTCGCTCTCGCCGAGCGCACCGAGGAGGACAAGGCCGAGGCCATGCTCGACGACGTCCTCGCCTCCTGACCCACGTGCACTGCGCCGCGGTCCTCACGGCTGCCGGCTCCGGCACCCGCCTGGGGCACACCCTGCCCAAGGCGCTCGTCCCGCTCGCCGGGACCCCGCTCCTCGTCCACGCCGCGCGTGGGCTGGCGGCCTCCGGTGTGGTCGACGCCGTCGTCGTCACCGCGCCTGACGGGCACCTCGATGAGGTCGCCTCGCTGTTCCCGGGTGGTCGCGTCCCGGGCAGCGAGGTCCCCGTCCGCGTGGTCGTCGGTGGCGCCACCCGGCAGGCCTCCGTCGCCGCCGGCCTCGCCGCGCTCGACGACGTCGCCCCCGCCTGCGAGGCCGTCCTCGTCCACGACGCCGCCCGCTGCCTCGCCGGTCCCGAGCTCGTGCGCCGCATCGTCGCGGCGCTGGAGGTGGGGCACGGCGCCGTCGTGCCCGGCGTCCCGGTGACCGACACCGTCAAGCGCGTGGTGGATCTGCCGGGCGGCGGCGCGCGCGTCGTCGAGACGCCCGAGCGGTCCACCCTGCGGGCCGTGCAGACGCCGCAGGGCTTCTCCCGCGAGCTCCTCGAGCGGGCGCACCGCCTCGGTGCCGAGCGCGCCGACGACGAGACCCGCGCCGTCTCGGACGACGCGGGTCTCGTGGAGGCGCTCGGCGAGGAGGTCCTCCTCGTGCCGGGCGAGGCGGCGGCGCTGAAGATCACGACGCCCGCCGACCTCGAGCTGGCGGAGCGGCTGCTCAGTCGGTCCTGACGACCCGGGTGCCGCCGGCGAAGTTGTCGTGCCAGCCCTGACGGGTGGCGGTGTTGCCACTGATCGTCACCATGATCGCGATGACGGCGGCCAGGGACAGCAGGTTCCCGATCCAGCCCAGCATCGGGACGACGCCGAGGATGCCGATGGCCGTCCACGCGTTGCGCTTCAGGGCCTCCGCCGTCGTGGGGTTGCCCCCACCGGCGCCGACGGTCCTGATCCTGAGCAGCATCTTGCCGAGCGTCTGCCCGCGGCTGGACTCGAGGAGCACGAAGTAGGCGACGGTGATCGCCGTGGTGACGACGGTGACGAGCGCCAGCGTGCCGTAGTCGACCCGGCCGGTGGTGAGGATGCTGGTGTAGGCCGACGCGCCCAGGATCCAGCCGATGATCCCGTTGACGATGCCGATGAGGATGAAGTCGACGAGCCGCGCGAGGAAGCGGGAGCCGAGCTCCGCGGGCTGGCCGGCCCGGGAGAAGCCGGGAGCGGGCGGGGCGTAGTAGGGCTGCTGCTGGCCGTACGGTGCCTGCCCGGCGGGGGGCTGCTGGCCGTACGGGGACTGCTGGCCAGGCGTTCCTCAGCGGGCGACGAGGGCGGTCGCGACGGCGAGCAGCCCCTCGCCGCGGCCGGTGAAGCCGAGCCCGTCCGTCGTCGTCGCCGACAGGCTCACGGACGCCCCGAGGGCCCGGGACATCGCCTCGGCGGCCTCCTCGCGGCGGCGGCCGATCCGCGGGCGGTTCCCCACGACCTGGACGGCGACGTTGCCGATCTCGAAGCCCGCCTCGCGGACGAGAGCCGCGGTGGCGGAGAGGAGCTCGGCGCCGGACGCCCCGGCCCAGCGCGGGTCGGAGGTGCCGAAGCGGGAGCCGAGGTCACCCAGGCCAGCCGCGGACAGGAGCGCGTCACACGCCGCGTGCGCGGCGACGTCGCCGTCGGAGTGTCCCTCCAGGCCCACCTCGCCCGGCCACTCGAGGCAGGCGACGTGGAGCGGACGGTCACTGCCCTCCGGGGCGAAGGCGTGGACGTCGGTCCCGATCCCGGTGCGCGGCAGCATGGTCGTCAGGGTAGCGAGGCTCAGGCCGGGGGCGGCTCGTGCAGCGCGCTCTCGCTGCGCACCTTGACGCGGACCGGCAGGAGGAGGAGCAGGCCGACGGTGAGCACCGCGACGACGCCGAGGATGCCCCAGTACTCGGAGTCGGCGATGCTCTGGCCGGTGAGGGCGGCACCGATGCTGATCGCGAGCGCGAAGCACATCGGCGCGAGGAAGCTCACCGCCCGCCCGGTGGTGGCGTACAGGCCGAACATCTCGCCCTCCTTGCCCTTGGGGATGAGGCGGGCGAGGAAGGTGCGGGAGGCGGACTGGGCCGGGCCGACGAAGACGCACAGGGTGAGCCCGAGGCACCAGAAGGCGACGGCGCCGCGGTCGTGGAGGGCGAAGACGCCGATCCCCGCGAGGATCATCGCGACGAGCGAGCCGACGATGACGCGCTTGGGACCCAGGATGTCGTCCAGTGCCCCGAAGGCGATCGTCGCGACCCCCGCGACGAGGTTCGCGGCGACCCCGAAGATGATGACCTCACCGGGCTCGAAACCGAAGACCGTCGACGCGACGATGCCGCCGAAGGTGAAGACCCCGGCCAGGCCGTCCCGGAAGACGGCGCTGGCGGCGAGGAAGAAGACGGTGTGGTGGTCCTGGCGCCACACGTTGCGCACGGAGCGGAAGAGCAGGCGGTAGGAGCCGACGACGCCGAGCCGGGGCAGGCGCTCGCGGGCGGAGCGGTCGTCGCGGATGGTGAGGAGCACCGGCAGGGAGAACAGGAGCGTCCAGCCGGCGCAGAAGAGCATCGCCACGCGCACGTCCATGCCGTTCTCCGAGGTGATCCCGAAGAGGCCGACGTCCGGGCTGATGAGGCCGAAGTAGACGACGAGGAGTAGGACGATCCCGCCGATGTACCCCAGGCCCCAGCCCAGGCCGGAGATCCGGCCGATCGTCCGCGGCGTGGAGATGTCGTTGAGCATCGCGTAGTAGTTCACCGAGGCGAGCTCGAAGAAGACGTTGCCGACCGCGAGCAGGGCCAGCCCGAGCCACAGCCTGCTCGGGTCCGGCGTGACGAGGAAGAGCGACGCGGAGATGACGACGACGGCCATCGTGTTGGCGGCCAGCCAGAAGGTCCGCCGTCCGGAACGGTCCGAGCGCAGTCCTGCGACGGGTGCGCAGACGGCGATGAGCGCGCCCGCGCCGGCCAGCGCCCAGCCCAGCTTCTGGGAGGCGCCCGGGCCGAAGAGCTCCGCGTTGACGATGTACACGGTGAAGACGAAGGTGGTGATGACGGCGTTGAAGGCCGCCGACCCCCAGTCCCACAGGCTCCAGGCGTAGACGGGCCAACCGAAGCCCCGGCGGCGCCGCGTGGGGCGTGGTGTCACGGGCAGTGTGGTCACCTGGCTGACGTTATCGCCCCACGGTGACGTCCGGCACCGCGGCGTCCGGGCCCCGCGCCGGTAGCCTGGGGCACGTGAGCCTGCGACTTCATGACTCCGCCACGCGGTCGGACCGCGAGCTGGTGCCCCTCGTCCCCGGACGGGTGAGCATCTACCTCTGTGGCGCCACCGTCCAGGGGGCGCCGCACGTGGGTCACCTGCGGTCGGCGATCGCCTTCGACGTGCTCGCCCGGTGGCTGCGCCGTCGGGGCCTGGAGGTCACCCTCGTCCGCAACGTCACCGACGTCGACGACAAGATCCTCACCAAGTCCGCCGAGGCCGGCGTCCCCTGGTGGGCGTGGGCCTACCGATTCGAGCAGGAGTTCACCGCCGCCTACGACGCCGTCGGGGTGGGGCGGCCCACCTACGAGCCGCGCGCGACGGGTCACGTGACCGAGATGGTCGCCCTCATCGACCGGCTCGTCGAGCGCGGGCACGCCTACCGGGGCGAGGGCGCCAACGTCTACTTCGACGTCCGCTCCTTCCCCGAGTACGGCGGGCTCACCCGCCAGCTGCTCGAGAACATGTCGACCCTCGACGAGGAGGAGGCGGGCGACAAGCGCGACGCCCGCGACTTCGCCCTGTGGAAGAACCCCAAGGACGGCGAGCCCGCCTCGGCCGCCTGGGACACCCCCTACGGGCGCGGGCGGCCCGGCTGGCACCTCGAGTGCTCGGCCATGGCCCACCGCTACCTCGGGGAGAGCTTCGACATCCACGGCGGCGGCATCGACCTGCGCTTCCCGCACCACGAGAACGAGGTGGCCCAGTCCCGCGCCGCCGGCTATGACTTCGCCCAGCACTGGATGCACAACGCCTGGGTGACCGTCGGCGGGGAGAAGATGAGCAAGTCGCTGGGCAACTCGCTCGTCGTGTCCGCCGTGCTCGAGCGGGTGCCGGCGGTCGTGCTGCGCTTTGCGCTCGGGACCGTCCACTACCGCTCGACGGTGGAGTTCTCCGACGACTCCCTCGCCGAGGCGACGAGCACCTGGGAGCGCCTCAGCGGCTTCATCACCCGCGCCGTCGAGCGCGTGGGGCAGGTGCCCGCCGAGGAGGTGACGGGCCGGCCGATCTCCGCGCTGCCGCCCGCCTTCGTCGCCGCGATGGACGACGACCTCAACGTGTCCGCCGCGCTCGCCGCCGTCCACGAGCAGGTGCGGACGGGCAACAACGCCCTCGCCGCGGGCGAGGACAGCGTCGTGTGGCAGGCCCAGCTCCAGGTGCGGTCCATGCTCGACGTGCTCGGGCTCGACCCGCTCGCCGCGCCGTGGGCCACCGCGGCCGGTTCCGACGACTCGGCCCGTGAGGCGCTGGACGTGCTCATGCCCGTCGTGCTCGCCGAGCGCGCGGACGCTCGCAAGGCCAAGGACTGGGCCCGCGCCGACGCGCTGCGCGACCAGCTGCAGGCGGCGGGCATCATCATTGAGGATTCACCCGACGGTGCCAGATGGCAGCTGGGGACGAGAGGAGGCCGTTGATGGCCGGGAACTCCAAGCGCCGCGGCGCAGTACGCAAGGCTGGATCGAAGAAGGGGGCGACGGTCGGCAGTGGCGGCAAGGGCCGCCGGGCGCTCGAGGGGCGCGGGCCCACGCCCAAGGCCGCCGAGCGGCCCTACCACCCGGCGGCAGCGCGCAAGGCGGCTGCCGAGAAGCGGGAGGGTCGTGGCGCCCCCGCGCGCAAGCCGGCGGCGACCAAGTCGAGCACCGGGCGCGAGCTCGTGGCCGGCCGGAACGCGGTTCTCGAGGCCGTGCGGGCCGGCATCCCGATCGACCACGTCTACCTCGCGGCCCGCGTCGACTCCGACGAGCGTCTCGGCGAGGTGCTGCGCACCGTCACGGCTCGCAACACCCCGCTCCTCGAGGCGAGCAAGAGCGACCTCGACAAGCTCACCGACGGCGGCAACCACCAGGGCATCGCGATCCAGGTGCCGCCCTACGAGTACGCCGGCCCCTCCGACCTCCTCGGGCGCTTCCCGGGCAGCGCGCCGCTCATCGTCGCCCTCGACGGCGTCACCGACCCGCACAACCTCGGGGCGGTGCTCCGCTCCGCCGGGGCCTTCGGTGTGGACGGTGTCCTCGTCCCCGAGCGCCGCTCCGCGGGCGTCACCGCCACGGTCTGGCGCGTGTCGGCCGGTGCCGCCGCCCGCGTGCCCGTGGCCCGGGCGACGAACCTCGTGCGGGCGCTGCAGGACTACAAGAAGGCCGGCTGCTTCGTCGTCGGGCTCGACGGCGAGGCGCCCACGACGGTGGCCGAGCTCGAGCTCGCCACCGAGCCGCTCGTCGTCGTCGTCGGGTCCGAGGGCAAGGGCCTGTCGCGGCTCGTGCGCGAGACCTGCGACGCGATCGCCGGCATCGAGATCTCCTCGAGCGTGGAGTCCCTCAACGCCGCCGTGGCGACGGGCATCAGCCTCTACGAGATCGCCCGCATCCGCGCCACCCGCTGAGCGCCGCCGCTGACCTGATCCAAAGTCCGCGGCTGGGCGGGCGCCCCGTGCCGCCGGCTGCAGCCATGCTGCGCACAGGTCGGCGACACGGGCGCGACACGCCGGGACAGGTGTCGCGTACGGGGGGCCTCGAGGAACCTGTGCGCAGATCGGCGACATCGCGGCGACCTCGGTTGCTGCACAGCCCCCGCGCGTGGGTGTCCCGTCCACCGTTCCGTGCGGCTGGCGACGGCGGGTTCTCGCGGTCGGCGACGCTCGGCCGATGGATGCGGTCAGCAGGCTGTGGACGTACGGCGGCGTCGGCACGCGCACCCAGATCGCCCGGACGACGGCGGAGCGGCGCGCGGTGACGGCGGCGGTCGCCGCGGGACAGGTCCGCGACCTGGGGGCCGGGTGGCTCGCCGTCGCTGACGCCCGGGAGTCCGTCGTCGTCGCCCGCCGCATGGGCGCGGCGATCACCTGCGTGAGTATCGCCGAGTTTTTCGACCTGCCCCTTCTCGTCGCCCCCGACCGCCCGCACGTCGCGCTCCCTCGGAGGCGCGGGAGACGGTCGATCGACATGGCCGTGCGCGTTCACGGGGAGGGCAGCTGGATTGCACCGTCACCTGTCGGCTTCCCCCTCGCTCCGCTGGCCGACGCGCTCGCCCGGGTGCTGCGGTGCCGGCCGGCGGAGGAAGCGGCCGTCGTCCTGGACGCCGCCCTGCGAAAGGGCCTGGTGACACCGGAGGCGGTCCGCCGCACGCTGACCGGGAGGGGCAGTCCGGCCGCACTCGCCACCCTGGAGCGTTGCAGTCCGCGCAGCCGATCGGTCATCGAGACGCGCGCGCGGCTGGCGCTCGAGGACGCCGGCCTGATCGTGTCGGCGGGCGTGGAGATCGACGGAGTCGGCGAGGTCGACCTGGTGGTCGAGGGCCGCATCGTCGTGGAGTGTGACGGCTTCGCCTACCACTCCGGCCGGGCGGAGTACCGGAAGGACCGGCGGCGCGACCGCGCGCTGCTCGAGAGGGGCTACCTCGTCCTGCGCTTCACGTGGGAGGAGATCATGCAAGACCCCCGCCTGATCGTGTCCGCTGTGAAGGGGCTGCTCGGCGGGTCGTGAGACTGGTGGACTGTCGCTGATCTGCGCACAGGTCGCCAGAAGCGCCTCTATGCGTCAGGTGTCCCGGCGTGTCGCCGGCGTGTCGCGAACCTGTGCGCAGAACAGCGACGGCGGATGGTCAGGGACGGGGACGGCAGGCGCGGCGGGCCCGCTCGGGGAGGGCTAGAGGTCCTCGAGGCGGGGGGCGTCGACGCCGAGGAAGGAGCGCTCGTCGGGGCGGTGGCGCAGGACGGCGTCGACGTAGGACTGCACGGCCTCGGGCAGCGGCACGTCGCGGCGCTGCTGCTCGGAGATGAACCAGCGGTGCTCGAGCACCTCGTGGAAGATCTCCGCCGGCTCGAGCTTCCCCCGCAGCTCGCGCGGGATCGCGCGCACGGTGGGCTCGAAGACCTTGGCGAGCCAGTCGTGCGCGACGAACTCCTCGTCCTCGCCCTGCCGGTCGGTCGCGGCGCGGTAGGCGTCGAGGTCGTTGAGCATCCGGCGCGCCTGGTTCTCCTGGACGTCGAGGCCCGTGAGGCGCATCATCCGGCGGTGGTGGTGGCCGGCGTCGACCACCTTCGGCTGGATCTGGACGCTGGTGCCGTCGACGTCGGTCGTCATCGTCAGCTCGCCGACGTCGTAGCCGAGCTCGTTGAGGCGGTCGATGCGGGCGGCCACGCGCCAGCGCTCGCCGGTGTCGAAGGACTCGGAGTCGGTGAGCTCGCGCCACAGGGCGGTGTACCGCTCGACGATCCGGTTGCCGACCTCGATGGTGTCGACGTCCTCGTCGAGGATCTCGCCGGCCTGGAGGTCCATGAGCTCGCCGATGATGTTGGTCCGGGCGATGTCGAGGTCGTACTGGCGCTGGCCGATGGTGAGCTCGGGCTGGAACTCTCCGGTCTCCGCGTCCACGAGGTAGGCCGCGAAGGCGCCGGCGTCGCGGCGGAAGAGGGTGTTGGACAGCGAGACGTCGCCCCAGTAGAAGCCCAGGAGGTGGAGGCGCACGAGGAGCACGGCCGCGGCGTCGATGAGGCGCGTGGCGGTGTCCGGGCGCAGGTACTGGGAGAACAGCGCGCGGTAGGGCAGGGAGAACTGGAGGTGCTCGGTGACGAGCACGGAGTCCAGCGGCTCACCCTGCGGCGTGGCGCGGCCGGTGATGACGGCGAGGGGCTGCACCGACGGCGCGTCGAGCCGGTTGAGGTTGCGGAGCATCTCGTACTCGTGGAAGGCCACGGTCTCGCCGATCTCCTTGACGGCGATGACCCGCCCGGAGAGCCGCACGAAGCGCACGACGTGCCGCGAGATACCGCGCGGGAGGGCGGCGAGGACCGACTCGGGCCACTCCTCGAGCGGGACCTCCCAGGGCAGGTCGAGGAGGGCAGGGTCCAGCCGTGCAGCGGTGATCTCCAGGGACTGTGCCATCAGCTCCGACTCCTCGTGACGTGCCACAGGGGCGAACCCGACCGTATCGGGTCCGCCCCTGCGATGCGCTGACGCGTCAGCTGGGCAGACGCTCGCCCGTGGACACGGCGAAGTTGTGCTGCTCGCCGGCGCGGATCCGGGCGTGGATCGTGTCACCCTTCATCGGCACGTCACGCGGGTCGATGCGCACGATGATCTGGGAGTCACCGGCGCCCGAGGTGATGTGCTCCGCGAGCTCCTTCGAGCCGGCCAGGCGGCCGTAGACGAAGGCGTCCGAGCCGAGCTCCTCGACCAGGTCCACGGTCACCGGGATGGCGCCCTCGGTGCCGGCGGACACGCGGTCCAGCGACTCGGGACGGAAGCCGACGACGATCTCGCCCTTCTCGTCATTGCCGAGCGCGCTGATGGTCTCGCGGCTCAGCGGCATGCGGACGTCACCGAGCACGGCGGCGCCGTCCACGATGCGGAAGGTGCCGAGGTTCATCGCGGGGGAGCCGATGAAGCCGGCGACGAAGACGTTCGCGGGACGGTCGTACATGTCGCGCGGGGTGCCGACCTGCTGGAGGACACCGTCCTTGAGGACCGCGATGCGGTCGCCCATGGTGAGGGCCTCGGTCTGGTCGTGGGTGACGTAGACCGTGGTGACGCCCAGGCGGCGCTGCAGCGAGGCGATCTGGGTGCGGGTCTGCACGCGGAGCTTGGCGTCGAGGTTCGACAGCGGCTCGTCCATGAGGAACACCTGCGGCTGGCGGACGATCGCGCGGCCCATGGCCACACGCTGACGCTGACCACCGGACAGGGCCTTGGGCTTGCGGTCGAGGTACTCGGACAGGTCGAGGATCTTGGCAGCCTCCTCGACGCGCTGGCGGATCTCGGCCTTCGGCTTGCCGGCGATCTTCAGCGCGAAGCCCATGTTGTCGGCCACGGACATGTGCGGGTACAGCGCGTAGTTCTGGAAGACCATCGCGATGTCGCGGTCCTTGGGCTGGACGTCGGTGACGTCGCGGTCACCGATGAGGATCCGGCCGGAATTGACGTCCTCGAGGCCCGCCAGCATGCGCAGCGAGGTCGACTTGCCGCAGCCGGAGGGGCCGACGAGGACGAGGAACTCGCCGTCGGCGACGTCGAGGTTCAGTGCGTCGACGGCCGGGCGCTCCGTGCCCGGGTAGATGCGAGTGGCGTTGTCGAAAGTGACTGATGCCATGGTGGTGTACATCCCTTCACCGGCAGGTACGTGCCGGACGATCCGTTGTGAAGAGTGCAAGGTGTCTGCCTTGACACTGGCCCGTCCGCGGAGATCGGTGACCACCGTGGCTGGGCTGGGGCCAGTGTGACACAGCAGGGGTGTCGGGCGGCACAGCCACAGGTCCCGGTGTGGTCGGGGTCACACGCTCTCGCGCAGCTCCAGGAGACGCAGGAGGACGGCGGCCATCTCGTCCGGGTCGGCCACCCGGTAGCCGGCCGCGGTCGGTCCGTCGCCCACCTTGATGCCCACGTCCTGCGGCTCGAGGACGGTGAAGGCGTCCTCGTCCGTGACGTCGTCACCGGCGAAGAGGACCGCGTGGGGGGCGACGTCGGCGCGCAGCTCGGCGACGGCGTCGCCCTTGGTCGTGTCGACGACGGCCATCTCGACGACGGACTTGCCCTCCTGCACGCGCAGCCCGGGCCGGGTGGCCGGCCCGGCGAGGACCGCGTCGGCGAGGGCGGCGGCGTCCTCGGGGCTGCACCGTCGCGAGTGCACGACGACGGAGGCCGGCTTGGTCTCGACCCAGGCACCCTCGTAGCGGTCGGCGAGGTCGGTGGCCTCCCGGAGGACCTCGGCGCGGAGGGTGGCCTGTTCGTCGCTGAGCGCGAGCGGCTCGGTGACGAGCTCGGGCAGCTGGCTGGGGGACAGGCCCACGTGCCCGCGCTGGGCGCCGTGGCTGCCGACGATGCGGGTGCCGACCGGGACCTCGGCGAGGGAGACGAGCGAGGTGGCCTCGCGTCCGGAGATGAGCGCGACGTGGACGCCGGGCAGGGCGTCGAGCCGGGCGAGCGCCTCGACGGCCGCTGGCACGATCCTCGACTCGGTCGGGTCGTCGACGAGGGGTGCGAGCACGCCGTCGAAGTCGAGCGCGACGAGGATGGAGGGCTGGGCGGCAAGCCCCCGCAGCGCCTGGTCGAGGATCTCCTCGACGTGCTGGACGAACAGGGGGACGTCGACCCCCGGGCCGGGGACGCCCGGGTCGTGGTTCTCGCTCATGCCTCGCTCCTTCCGGTGGACAGGGCGCTGAGGAAGTCCTCGGCCCAGCGCTGGACGTCGTGCTCGACGACGCGGCGGCGCAGCGCGCGCATCCGCCGTCGCCGCTCCCGCGGCTCCATGCCGATGGCCCGCATGATCGCGGTCTTGGTGCCGTCGACGTCGTGCGGGTTGATGAGCAGCGCCTGGCCGAGCTCGTCGGCGGCGCCGGTGAACTCGCTGAGCACGAGGACGCCGCCGAGGTCGCGCCGGGCGGCGATGTACTCCTTGGCGACGAGGTTCATGCCGTCCCGCAGGGAGGTGACGAGCATGACGTCCGCCGCGAGGTAGAGGGCGGCCATCTCCTCGGCGGGGTAGGAGTGGTGCATGTAGTGGACGGCCGGCTTGCCGAGGACGCCGTAGTCACCGTTGATGCGCCCGACCGTCACCTCGATCTCGTCGCGCAGCTGACGGTACTGGTCCACGCGCTCGCGGGAGGGGCTGGCGATCTGGACCAGCGTCGTCTCCGGCGGTGTCACGCGGCCGTCGGCGAGGAGCTCGCCGAAGGCCTTGAGCCGGTGGCGGATGCCCTTGGTGTAGTCGAGGCGGTCCACGCCGAGGAGGAGGACGTCGGGGCTGCCGAGCTCCTGGCGGATCTCCACGGCGCGCTGCTGCACCGGCTCGCTCTGGGCGAGCTCGTTGAAGGCGGCGGTGTCGATGGAGATGGGGAAGGCGCCGGCGCGCACCTGGCGCTCGGGCCGCGACCACCGGGCTCCGACCGTGACGGTCCGGCCCTTGGTGGTGAGCGGCGTGAGGCGCCGCACCGCGCGCATGAAGTTCGAGGCGTCCGAGGAGCGCTGGAAGCCGATGAGGTCGGCCCCGAGGAGCCCCTCGACGACCTGCCGCCGCCAGGGGAGCTGGCCGAAGATCTCGACCGGCGGGAAGGGGATGTGGTTGAAGAAGCCGATGCGGACGTCGGGCCGCAGCATCCGCAGCACGGAGGGGACCAGCTGGAGCTGGTAGTCGTGCACCCACACCGTGCCGCCCTCGGACACGGCCTCAGCCGCGGCGGCAGCGAAGCGGCGGTTGACGGCCACGTAGGCGTTCCACCACTTGCGGTGGTACTCCGGCGGCACGATGACGTCGTGGTAGAGCGGCCACAGGGTGCCGTTGGAGAAGCCCTCGTAGTAGTCGGCGATCTCCTGCTCGCTCAGCGCGACGGGCCACACGCGGATGCCGTCGGCCTGGAAGGGGTCGAGGGACAGGTCGGGGCTGCCCGCCCAGCCCACCCAGGCTCCCTCGTGCTGCCGCATGACCGGCGCGAGCGCGGTGACGAGGCCACCGGGGGAGCGGGTCCAGTCGACGGAGCCGTCGGGACCCGTGGTGATGTCGACGGGAAGGCGGTTGGCGACGACGACGATCGAGTGCTCACCGGCAGGCATCAGGTGTTCGTTCCTCCTTGGTCATCCTTTTGCCGAGGCTACCTGGGGCCGGTCCCGGCGGCATGGGGACCATGGCGCCGGCCCGTGGCCTGGGTAGGTTGTCGTCATGCAGGGGATCGACGGCTACCACCTCGTGCGGCGCATCGGCGCCGGTGGGATGGGCACGGTGCACGAGGCGCTCGACGCGGACGGCAACCGGGTGGCGGTCAAGGTCCTCCGCGAGTCGATCGCGGGTGACCCCGCGGCCCGGGACCGGCTGCGCCGGGAGGTCGAGCTCCTCCACCGCGTCCGCGGGCAGGGCGTGGCCCGGGTGCTGGACGCGGAGGTCGACGGCGTCACCGCCTTCGTCGTCACCGAGCTCGTCGACGGGCCCACCCTCGAGGACGACGTCCGCGAGCACGGACCGCTCGACGCCGAGGAGCTCGCGGGCCTCGCCCACGGGCTCGCGGCCGGTCTGCGCTCCATCCACGCCGCCGGCGTCACCCACCGTGACCTCAAGCCCGGCAACGTCATGCTCGCCGCCGACGGTCCCGTCATCATCGACTTCGGCATCGCGCAGGTGGCCGACGACGTCCGTCTCACCCAGACCGGGATGGTCACCGGCACGCCGGGGTACCTCGACCCGGACGTCATCGCCGGCGCCGATCCTGGCCCCGACGGCGACTGGTGGGCCTGGGCCGCGGTCCTCACCTTCGCGGCCACCGGCCGCCCGCCCTTCGGCCGCGGGACGATCCAGGTGGTGCTCGGCCGGGTGAGCCCCGGCCTCGTCGACACCGAGGGTCTGCCCGCCGACCTCGCGGCGGTGCTGACGGCCGCGCTCGAGCCTGACCCGGCCCGCCGCCTCCCGCCGGAGGAGGTGCTGGCCGCCCTGGACGGAGACTGGCGCCGCCCCGCGCTCACGGCCGTGCTCGCTCCGCCGCCGCAGCCCCCGTCCGTCGCGCGGACCTCCGTGCTCCCCTCGCCCCGTCCCCCGGCGGCCGAGACGCGCGTGCTCCCAGCGGTCGCCGACGAGCCCTTTCCGCAGACGGTCCAGCAGCCGTGGCAGGCGGCGCCGGAGCCGCCCTGGCAGGCCGCGCCGTGGCAGGAGCCGCAGCAGCACGCCTGGCACCCCGAGCCGTGGCAGGCGACACCCGTGCAGCAGCAACCGCTCCCGCAGGTGCAGCCCCCGCCGGGCTGGGGTGGTGCCGCGCCGGTCGAGGCCCCGGAGTGGGCGCGGCCGCCGCGCCGACGGACCGGCGCGGTGGCAGCGATCGGCCTCGGGCTCAGCGCGCTCGCGCTCCTCGCGCCGGGCTCGTGGCTGATCGGGGTGGCGGTGCTCCTCGTCGTGCTCGGTGCGGTCGGACGGGGGACCCAACGGCTGCGGGTGGTGCGGCTGAGACGCGGCCCGCGACGCTCGGACGCGGCGCGCGCCTGGCTCGGTGCGCCCGCCCACCTGCTGTGGGCGGCGGGCGCGGCGCTCCCTGGACTCCTGCTCGCCGTCGTCGTCGCTGGCGGCGGCTGGTGGGCGACGCACGGTACGGGCGTCGAGGACGGCACGACGACGCCGGCCCTCACATGGGCGGCAGCGGCGGCCGGGCTCGCGCTCGCCTGGGTCGTCCCGCCGTCCGCGTCCGCGCGGGAAGGTGCCCGTGCCGTCCTCGGCGGGCTGCCCGCGCCGGTGCTGCGCGGAGTCGTCCTCGTGGCGCTCTCGACGGCGGTGGTGCTGGGCGTCGTCGTCCTCGCCGGGAGCGCCCCCGACCCCGTGTGGAGCCCGCTGCCCGACCCCGCCTGAAGGGACCGTCCGAGATCGTCGCCGTGATGATCGCCACGGGGCGGGCGCGGCACGTACGCTGACCCGGTGCCCCGCACCCGCCCGCTCGCGCGACCCGGCCTCCTCATGGCCGTGGCCGCGCTGCTGCCCGCGCTCGCGGCGCTGCTCAGCGGCACGGTGCACGTCACCCGCTGCGTGAGTGTGCCCGGGGGCATCGCGCACGTGGGCCTCAACCTCGCCCTCCTACGACCCGCAGCGGAGTGCCCGACGACGGGCGTCGCGCTGGGTGGCGAGAGCGAGCAGGTGCTCACCGCCGTCGTCCTGCTCACCGTGCCGATGCTGCTCCTCCACGCCGGCGTGCTCGCCGGCAGCTGGGGAGTGGGCGCCGTCGTGCGGCGCTCGCTGGCGCGGCTCGCCCGGCTGACCCCGTGGCACCGGCAGCCCGCCCCGCGGCCGGTCGTCGTGCCCGCCCGCCTGGGCACCGCCGTCGGGACCTTCACGGTGCCGACCTGGCGCACGCCGGCGGCCGTCCCGCTGCTGCGCGGACCGCCGGCCGCCCTTCCGGCCTGAGCTCCCCCTCCCGCCGCGGGAACGAGCGCGCCGGCCGCACGGCGGACCGCCAGACCCACGGGTGCACGCGCGCCCACCCCACACCAGGAGATCCCATGTCCAACGCCAAGGTGAACAAGCAGCAGGAGCGCCGCGACGCCGCGCGCGAGCAGGCGCGCAAGCTGCGCGAGGCCCAGCAGCGCCGCGAGAAGCGCAACCGCGTCCTCGTCATCGCCGGAGTCGTCGTCTTCATCGCGATCGTCGCCGCCGCGCTCTTCGCCATCATCAACTCCCGGAACGCCGACCCGCTCGAGGGCGTCGACTCCCAGCCCGCGGGCGCCATCGAGAGCGGCGCCATTCAGCTCGGCGCCGACGGCGTCGGCTCGGTGAGCGAGGGCGCGCCCGTCGTCGACGTCTACCTCGACTACCTGTGCACGCACTGCTGGACCTTCGAGAACGTCAACGAGGGTGTCCTCGAGGAGCTCGCCGCCAACGGCGAGGCGACGGTGAACTACCACCCGATCGCCTACATCAGCGGCTCGGACTTCAACGTCCGCGGCGCCAGCGCGCTCGCCGAGGTGGCCACCCAGTCCCCCGAGCACTTCGGGCAGTTCAACGCCCAGCTCTTCGCCGCGCAGGGCGAGGGCGGGGCCACCCCGCTGAGCGACGACCAGATCGCCGACGCCGCCCGTGAGGTCGGTGTGCCGGAGGAGGTCATCGAGACCTTTGCCGACGTCCGCTACAGCGACTGGGTCCAGGGCGCCACCGAGCAGGCGCGCCGCGACGAGATCGGCGGCACGCCGACGATCCTCATCGACGGGGAGCCCTTCACCGGCTGGCAGCAGCCGGGCGGGCTGGCGCAGGCCGTCACCGACGCCGCAGCCTGACCCTGCCGGCACGTCTGGCAGACTTCTCGGGGCGGGGCCACGCGGCCCCGCCCCGGTGGGCAGGTCTCCGTTCCCTGTGGACGGGATCCCGCCCGCGCCGCCTTAGCTCAGCTGGTAGAGCACCCGCCTTGTAAGCGGACGGTCGTCGGTTCGATTCCGACAGGCGGCTCCGAGCAGCACTCCACCGGTCGGGCAGGGGCGGAAGCTGTTCCGGCAGCCGTAGCGCTCCAGCTGGACGCGAAACTGCCGATCCCCCTCTTGTCGCATTGTGATGCAGCAGGCGTCGCCGCCACCTTCGGGGCAAGCTTCCGGGTCATCACGAACATCAAGGTTCGGCCCCGGCCGCACCCGGGGGTGCCTATGAGGCGTCGCGTCATCAGTGCTCTGCCGCCGCTCGCTGCGGCGTTGGCGTCCATGGCGGTCGTCGCGTCCTGTGGGACGGCCACCGCGCCGGCTGCCGAACCGGTGCCGAGCACCCCTCCCTCACGCTCGCTGGGGAACACCCCGCTGTCCACGGTGTGGGTCTCCCCGGACCTGGAGAGCGCGGTCGTGGACGCGGAGTCCACGCACCCCGACCCCGCCGTCCGTCGTCTCCCTACCACTCCCGCCCTCGACGAGGCGACCACGCCGATCTTCGACATCCAGCTGATGAGCGCGGGTGAGGGAGGATAGGGGGCCGCCAACCGAAGGGACTCATCCGTGGCCGCATGGTCGACACAGACACAGCTGGGCAAGCAGGTCGGGCTCGACGCCCGGCAGGTGGGGACCAGGCTCACCGAGCTCGGGCTGAAGTCCGGCTCGACGGCCACCGAGTCTGCCGTGTCCCAGGGCCTGGCGAAGAAGACGACCATGCGTGACGGCACGGAGTTCTACGTCTGGTCCACCTCGGAGGTCCTCACCCTCCTCGGCGGCCCCACGGAGACTGCAGCGACCGCCCCGCCGGTCACGAAGGACTACTCCGCCTTCGACCACGTCTACGCCACCGACGGCTCGGCCATCCGCAACCCCGGCCCCACCGGGTGGGCCTGGGTCAACCAGCGCACCGGGGAGACCGGCGCCGGCGGCCTGGACCACGGCACGAACAACATCGGCGAGCTCCTCGCCCTGCGCTACGCCCTCGAGCACGCGGGCCCCGACGGCGACCTCCTCGTCCGGGCCGACTCCCAGTACGTCATCAACATCGCCACCAGCTGGGGGCGCGGCTGGCAGCGACGCGGCTGGAAGAAGGCCGACGGCAAGGTCCCCGAGAACCTCGAGATCGTCCAGACGATCATCGCGCTCATCGATGCCCGCACGGGGCGCACCGAGCTCGAGTGGGTCAAGGGCCACGCGGGCGACACCTACAACGAGATCGTCGACCAGCTCGCCAACGCGGCGGCCCGCGCCGCGGGCTGAGAAGCCTCCCGAAGGTGCTGACGGGGGACGCCGGTAGGGGAGGTCCTCACAAGCGCCAGAGCATCATCGTCGCCATCCGGTGCAGCGCTCAGGACGGCACCTGGACCCGGCTCAAGGTCTGCGCGCGTGACACCTGCCGGTGGGCGTTCTACGACGCCTCCCGCAACCAGGCACGTCGCTGGTGCTCGATGGCCGGCTGCGGCAACCACGTCAAGATGAAGCGTGCGTACGCGGCGCGGAAGCAGCGGACTGCCGAAACCGGGCGATGACGCCTCGCGTGGCCCGGTCAGTGTCACCGTCCACGGGGCCCGGTCTGTGACCGTCGTGTGACGGCGGACGGCACGCCGTGAACGGCCGGTGAACTGTTGCGGGCGGGTTCCTGAACTTTGGCCACTCGGCGTGATCGGCCTCGTAGCGTGGGTGATGGCTCATCAGCACCGCACCTCGGAGAGACGCATGACGGCCTTCCCTCAGGGAGACCTCGGCTCGACAGTCGCCCGCTTCACCGGCCCCGACGACGTCTCGGAGACCTCCCGATGAGGGTCGTCGCGCACCGCGGCAACTCCTCCGCCGCTCCGGAGAACACCCTCGCCGCGATCGCCTCGGCGGTGGCGTGCGGGGCGAACGGGGTGGAGATCGACGTCCGGCTCACCGGCGACCGTGTCCCCGTCGTCATCCACGACGAGACGCTCGACCGCACGACCGACGGGTCGGGGCCCGTCGCGGCCACGCCGGCCGCCGAGGTCACCGCCCTGGACGCGGGCGCGTGGTTCGGGCAGCGGTTCGTCGACGAGCGCGTCCCCTTGCTCACCGACGTCCTCGACCTGCTCGTGGCCGCCGGCGACGTCGAGCTCTTCCTCGAGGTCAAGGGCACCTGGGACGCCGACGACGTCCGCCGGGTCACCGACGCCGTCGCCTCCCGTGGGCTCGGCGACCGCGTGCTGGCGCAGAGCTTCTCCGCCGCGACGGTGGCGGCGCTCGCGACCGTCGCCCCGAAACTGCGCCGCGGTCTGCTCGTCAAGGAGGCGGGCGACGGTGTGCTGGAGCTGTGCCGGCGGCTCGAGACGAGCGCCTGCAACCCGCACGGGGCGCTGCTCCGGACACGGCCCGAGGTGACGGGCCGGGCCCAGGCCGCGGGCCTCACGGTGACGCCGTGGACCCTCAACGAGCCGGAGGACTGGGCTGCGGCCAGGGAGCTGGGGGTGGACGGGATCATCACCGACCGCCCCGCCGACCTCCTCGCTTGGGCAGCCGTCCCGGCCGCCTGAGCGCCGCCGCGGTCAGTCGCTGCTGCGGGCGGTGAGGACGACCGGGCCGTCGGGGGTGAGGGCGATGGTGTGCTCGCTATGGGCGCCGCGGGAGCCGTCGGTGCTGCGCAGGGTCCAGCCGTCGGGGTCGGTGCGCAGCTCGTCGGTGCCGGCCATGAACCACGGCTCGATCGCGACGACGAGCCCCGGGCGCAGCCGCAGGCCGCGCCCGGCCCGGCCGTCGTTGGCGATGTGCGGCTCCCCGTGCATCGTGCGGCCCACGCCGTGGCCACCGAACTGGACGTTGACCCGGTAGCCGTAGTCGGCGGCGACGGCGCCGATGGCCGCGGAGATGTCACCGATCTTGTTGTCGACGACGGCGGCCGCGATCCCGGCCTTGAGCGCCACCTGGGTGGCCTCGATGATCCGCAGGTCCTCGGGGCGCGGCGTGCCGACGACGAGGCTGAGGGCGGAGTCGGCCACCCAGCCGTCGACGCTCGCGGCGAAGTCGACCGACAGGAGGTCGCCGTCGCGCAGCCGGTAGTCGTGGGGCAGGCCGTGCAGGACGGCGTCGTTGACGGAGGTGCACAGGACGTAGCCGAAGGGCCGCGCGCCGAAGGAGGGGTGGTAGTCGATGTAGCAGGACTCCGCGCCTGCCGTGCGGATCATCTCGTGCGCCAGGGCGTCGAGCTCGAGGAGGTTGACGCCGACGGCCGCGCGCCGGCGCAGCTCCTCGAGCACCGAGGCGACGAAACGGCCGGCCGGGCGCATGGCCTCGATCTCGGAGGGGGTCTTGAGCTCGATCACCGCCTCAGCGTACGACCCGCACGCCGCCGAGGCGGGAGGGGTGGCAGCCCGCAGGCAGGATGGGAGCATGCGCAGCCTGGGCCTGGACATCGGGACGACGAACGTCAAGGCCGCCGTCGTCGACATCACGGGGGGACGGGCCACCGTCGTCGCCCAGGTCTCCGCCCCCACCCCTGCAGGCGGCGTCGCGCTCCAGCGGGTGGTCGCCCGCCTCGTCGCCGAGATGGGCGACGACGTGGCCGCCGTCGGGGTTGCGTCGATGGCCGAGACCGGCGTGCCCCTGGACGGCGACGGCGTCCCCCTGGGCGACCTCGTCCACTGGGACCCCACGCGGGCGCAGGACCACGCGACCGACCTGGCTGCCACGCACGGTGCCGACGTCCTCTTCGCCGCGACAGGTGTGCGGCCGAGCGGGAAGGTACCTCTCGCGGTGTGGGCGCAGCTGGGCACGGAGGAGCCCGACCGCTGGGCGGCGATGGCGCGCTGGGCGGGCGCTGCCGACCTCGTCGTCCTCGCCCTCACCGGCAGGCTCGCCACCGACCACACCCTCGCCGGCCGCACCATGGCGTACCGTCTCCCCGCCCCCGGCGAGCCCCTCCCCGGCGGCTTCGACGACGAGCTCCTCGCTGCGGTCGGCCTGCGCCCCGAGCAGCTGCCCGAGGTCGTGGCGCCCGGTGAGGTGGCGGGCCGTCGGGGTGGCGGGCACGTGGGGGCTGCGGCCCGGGACGCCCGTCGTCGTCGCAGGCCACGACCACCCCGTCGGCGCGTGGGCGGCCGGGGTGCGGAGCCGGGGGACGTCGCGGACTCCGTCGGCACGGCCGAGTCCGTCGTGCGGGTGCTCGGCGCGCGGCCCGACCCGGGGGCGGTGGCTGCGGCCGGCATGAGCCTCGTCCGCACGGTCGAGGGCCGGCACGAGGCGCTCGTCGCCGGATCGGCGACGGCAGGGGCGGTCCTCGCGTGGTGGGCCGAGCAGGTCGGCGGCTTCGCTGCGCTAGCCCCGCTCCTCGACGCCGCTGCCACACGTCCTCGGAGCCCGGCCGCGCCGCTGCTGCTGCCCTACCTGCGCGGCCGGCAGGCGCCGTCCCCGGACGCGCGTGCCTGCGCCGTCGTCGTCGATGAGGGGCGTGTGCACGACGACGTCGACCGCACCGCCGCCGTCGTCGACGGGCTGGCGCTCCAGGCCAGGTGGATGCTCACCGCGCAGGCCGAGCTGGCCGGTGTGGATCCCGCGGAGGGCGAGGTGCGCGTGCTCGGCTCGGCCACCGCGGGCGGGTCCGCGTGGCTGCACGCCAAGGCGGCGGCCGGTCCGGCGTCGCTCCGGGTGGTGGGGGAGCGGGAGGCGGTGGCCGTCGGCGCGGCCGTGCTCGCCGCGCACCGTGCCGGGCTGGCCGAGCCGCTCGCGCTCGCCTCCGATCCCGTGGGCGTCAGCCGTGAGCCGGTCTACGACGCGCTGTACAGCCGCTTCGTCACCGCCGCTCTGGGCGGGCCCTGACGGCTCAGGCGAGGAACTCGAGTAGTTTCTGGTGCACGGCCGCGCCACGGTTGTCGGCGGCGGTACGACCCAGCCGCTCGAGCTCGAGCTCGATGACCGCCTCGGTGAGCTCGGCGTCGGCCTGGGCCATCGTGCCCATGTCCAAGCCGCCGACCTCGGTGACAGTCGTGCGGCGCCCGTCGTCCAGGGCGACGATCTGGTCGACGAGCTCGCGCATGGCGGCGCGGTGGTCGAGGAAGATGTCGCCCCACGGGACCGGCGCGGTCCCGGCGATGGTGAGCAGCGAGGCGGTGGCGGGCAGGCCGAGCACCTGGGTGGCCGCGGCCGCCTCCGCGGCCCGCGCGAGCTCGGCGGTCCGGAGCTGCTCGAGCGCCGTGTCGATCTCGCGGGCGGCGCGGGGCAGTCGTCTGGTGCGGCCCGTCTCGAGGAGGGCGCGCTCGGTCTCCAGCCGGTGCAGCAGGAGCTCGAGCACGTCGCGTTCGTGCCAGAGGAAGTCCGAAAGCGCGCGCATGGTCACGCCCTTCTGATTCGTGCCGAGCACCGTCCGTGCGGAGGAGGACGGTGCCCAGGGAGGCGGGGGTCTCCGGTGGATCCTGAGAGTATCCGGCGCCACCGACGCCGTGCTAGGGACGGCGTCGGTCGAGTCAGCGGGGGAGCGGTGCGCGCAGCGGCTGGTCGCTGTTCTCGAGGATGGTCTGCATCGCGGCCCCGGTCGAGAGGTCGACGAGCACCGGTGCGAGGAGGTTGGCCGTGGGGGCTCCACCCTCGCCCGGGCGCACGACGACGAGGACGGCCGGGTCCGTCGTCCCGAGCCCTTCGAGGATCTCCTCGGACACGCGAGGTGCGTACTCGGGGAAGTAGGGGCGTGGGTCGATGAGGAACAGGCGCACGCCGTCGGCGTCCACCGCCCGCAGCGAGTAGAGCTCCTCGGTGACGGCGCTGAGCGTGAACTCGGTGAGCGGGCTCAGTCCCGGCGGCGGCGTGACGAAGTGGAGGGCAGCGTCGGTCTCGACGGCCATGGTCGTGGTCATGGTGTTCTCGCTCATCGCAGGAAGTCCAACAGGCTGGGCTGCAGCACGCGGGAGGTCGCCCCGAGTGCCGCCTGGTAGCCGACCTCCTGGAGCTGGAGGTCGACGATCGTCTTGGCGAGGTCCGCGTCCTCGACGGAGGACAGCTGGTTGGTCAGCGCGATCTCGCGCGTCTCGAGAGCGTCCTTCGCCTGGAGCACCTGGTTGTGCCGGGTGCCGACGCTGCCAACCTCACCGAGGAAGGCGTTCATCCGCGAGTCGATTGCGGTGAGGAACCTGCCGATGTCCGGGTCGCCGGCCTCGATCTTCGCCGCGGCCTCGCGCAGGAGGCTGAACACGGACATGCCGACCGGCTCGCCCGTGGCGGGGTCGCGGACCAGCTCGCCGTCGGCGTCGACGACGTCGACGCCGAAGACCTCCGAGCCGGAGGAGTCGACACGCACCTTCGTCGTGTCGGAGACCTGGCGCAGCACCTCCGCGCCGGGCCGGCCGGTGTAGGTGACCGTCCCGGCGTCGGTCACCGTGTACGCGGCCTCCGTGGAGGTGCCGGCGAAGACGGACCGGTTGAGGTAGGTGGTGTTCGCGACCTCGATGAGGCTGTCCGCGGTGGCGCGCAGCTCGGAGGCGATGGCGCTGCGGGAGGTGGGGCCCTGGGAGCCGGTGTTCGCTCCCTGGACGGTGAGGTCCCGGGCGCGGCGCAGCTGGGAGAGGGCGTCACCGAGGGCACTGTCCACCGTGGTGAGCCAGCTGTCGCCGTCGGCGACGTTGCGCGCGTGCTGCGCCGTCGTCCGCTGGTCCGAGCGCAGGCGCATGGCGTCCACGGTGCCGGCGGGGTCGTCGGAGGGCTTGGTGATGACCTTGCCCGTGGTGAGGCGCTCCTGGAGACGTGCAAGCTCGGAGAGGTTGCTCTGGAGCTGGCCGAGGGACGCTCGCTGGAGCCCCTGCTGGGTGACGCGACCGATCATTCGAGAACTACCTTCCCACCACGCCGGTACGGTTGATCAGGGTGTCGAGCATCTGGTCGATGGTCGTGATGACGCGGGCCGAGGCCTCGTACGCACGCTGGTACATCACGAGGTTGACGCTCTCCTCGTCGAGGTCCACGGCGGTCTGCGAGAGCAGCTGCGACTCGGCGGTGGCCCGCGTGCTCTCGGCGGCCTGCGCCCGGCGGTAGGCCGCGCCGCTGCTCACGCCGATCGCGGTGACGGCGCTGGCCCACTGCTCGCGGGCGCCGCCGAGGTCCGCGATCCGCGCGGCCAGGGTGCCGTCGACCTCGCCGGGGTTGCCCGTGACGACCTGGTCGCGGGTGACAGCGACGCTCAGGGACAGGGCGGGCGGCGCGCCGGCGGGGGAGAAGGCGAAGAAGTCCCGCGAGACGCCGTCGGCGCCGGGCACCGAGGAGTGCAGGGCGTTGACCTCGGTCGCCACGGTGGTGGCGATCTGGTCGTAGGTCCGCGCGAGGTCGGTGACGGGGCCGTCGGGTGCGATCGAGTCGAGGAGGCCGACGACGCGTCCCCCGGACGAGGCAGCCGAGTTGCCGGTGGTGGCCCAGACGAGGCGCGCCGGCCCGTCCTTGCTGCTCCAGCCCTCGGCGGGCTCGGTCCCCGCGGAGGTGAGGTCCGCGAGGGTGGCGCTGCCGTGGACGGCGACGGCGTAGGAGCGGTCACCGCGCACGAGCGCGTTGCCGTTGATCATGACGTCGACGCTCCCGTCGCCGCGCTCGCGGACCTCGCCGCCGACCATGGCGGCGAGCCCGTCGAGGAGCACGCCGCGCTGGTCGATGAGGGCGTTGGCGCTGTTGCCCGAGACCTGGGCGTCGCGGATGCGGCCGTTGAGGTCGGCCACGGCGGTGGCGGCGCTGTTGACGTCCACGGCCATGGCGTCGGCCTGCGCGCGGGTGCTGTCCCACTGGTTGGCCGCGGCGCGGTAGCCGTGGGCGATGGACGAGGCCAGTGCGGCGGCGTTGCCGAGCAGCACGGAGCGCGCTGCGGCGTCGTCGGGTCGGTTGGCGACGTCGTCCCAGGAGGTGAAGAAGGTGTCGAGCCCGGCCGCCAGGCCGTTCTCGCCGGGCTCCTTGAGCGTGGTCTCCACGAGCGACCAGCTCTGGGCCACGGCCTCGAGCCGGGCGGTCGAGGAGGTCTGGGTGCGCAGCTTGCTCTCGAGGAAGATGTCGCCGAGCCGGTCGATCGAGGTGATGCGGACGCCGGTGCCCTGGGCGCCGGACGTCGCGAACATCGTCGCGCCGGTGGTGCCGGTGATGGCCGCCATGCCCGCGCGCTGGCGGGTGTAGCCGGCGGTGTTGACGTTGGAGATGTTCTGCCCGGTCACCTCCAGGGCGACACGCTGGGCGGTGAGGGAGGTGAAGGCACCGTTCAGTGCGGAGAAGGAGCTCATGCGTGGCCTCTCACAGGGACTTGTCGACGAGGTGGGCGTCGGCCATGCCGCGCGACGTGGCGCCGCGCTCGTCGTAGACGTCGACGCTCTCGTGCAGGGACATGAGCGTCTCCTGCGTCGCGTGGTGCGTGGCCATGAGGAAGTCGCGGTTCGTCTCGGCGACGGTGGCGATCTCCGTGGTCAGGGTGAGGAAGGCGAGACGATGCTCGAGGAGGATCCCGTCCCACGGCGCGGGGGCCGCGGTGGCGAGGTCGAGCAGGCTTGCACCTTCGGGCAGGCCGAGCGCCGTGGCCGCCGCGGCGACCTCGACGGCGCGAGCCAGCTCGGCCGTGCGGATGAGGGCGAGCACGTCGTCGACCTCGCGGACGGCCACGGCCAGCAGCTCGGTGCGTCCGGCGGCGAGGAGGAGGTGCTCGACCTCCAGGCGGTACCGCAGCGACTCGAGCAGGTCGCGCTCACGCCAGAGGAGGTCGGAGAGGGAGCCGAGCATTGTCACTTCTCCGTTCGGGGCCGTTGCGTTCACCATCACGGTCCTGTTCATCGGCAGCGTCCGGGCTCGTGTGAGCGGTGGGGGCGCAATTCCTCCTTGCGATGACCGCTCCTCCCTTTGGACGAGACGGCGGTCACACGGTTCGCAACGCGAATGCGGGACCTCTGACCCACTGTTGCGTCGAAGGTGCGATGCAAGACCGATTCACGGCGTGTCGTGTGACCTACGCCACAAGACGAACCGCTTGTACTTTCGGAGGATGACCCACCATGCTGGCGGAGTAGTCGTCACCTGTCGGGGCAATCTCGATCCGAGATCGGCAGCGATGACGACATCCAACGATCACAACTGCAGGGGCTCGTTCGCGTCGCGACGGACCCCACCTGGGGGTAGGACCATGGCGCTTGAGCGTCGCGAGCAGGACGAACTCATCGAGCAGCATCTCTCGCTCGTGGGTTACCACGTGAGTGAGATGATCCGACGGGTTCCGACCCACGTGCAGCGCGACGAACTCGCCGCTGCCGGGTCCCTGGCGCTGGTCCAGGCCGCCCGAGGCTTCAACGCCGACCTCGGTGTCCCGTTCGCGCGGTACGCCTCCACCCGTATCCGCGGCGCGATCCTCGACGAGCTGCGCGGCATGGACTGGGCCTCCCGCGGCATCCGCCAGCGGGCCCGCCGTCTGGCCGAGCTGACCGAGCGCCTCACCGGCGACCTCGGCCGCGCCCCGCGCCCCGACGAGCTGGCCCAGGCGATGGGCGTGGGCGTCGACGAGCTCCGCTCCATCCGCGACGACGCGCAGCGCCGGGTCGTCTCCCTCGACGCCGACACCACCGACGCCACCGGCAGCATCAGCGACAAGGCGCCGAACCCGGAGGAGCGCGTCGTCGTCGACGAGCGCCTCCGCTACCTCACCGCCGGCGTCGGCGAGCTGCCCGAGAACCTGCGCGTCGTCGTCCAGGGCATCTTCTTCGAGGAGCGCCCCGTCGTCGAGATCGCCGCCGAGCTGGGTGTCACCCAGTCGCGGATCAGCCAGCTGCGGACACAGGCCCTGCAGATGCTGCGCGACGCGATGAACACCGCGCTCGACCCGGAGCTCGCCCCGGCGGCCTCCGAGCAGCCCGGTGTCGCGGAGAAGCGCCGCCAGGCCTACTACGCCGCCGTGGCCCAGCGGGCCAGCGCGACGGCGCTCCACAGCGTCATCGAGGTCGCGGCTGCCCCGGTGATCAGCGAGGCCGTCTGAGTTCAACTCATGATCGCGCCACCCTGGTCGATGGGGACGGAGGACACCTCCGTCCAACCGTCGAGGAGACCCGCGTGGCGCGACAGCCTAACCCGACCATCTCTGCCGTTCTCATCGTTAAGGACGAGGAGAACTATCTGACGCGCTGCCTCGAGTCGGTGCGGTGGGCAGACGAGATTGTCGTTTACGACACAGGCTCGACCGACCGAACCGTCGAGATCGCCCGCCAGTTCACCGACCTGGTGGTCGAGGGGTACTGGGACGACGATTTCGGTGCCGCCCGTAACCGGGCGCTCGAACACGCGACGAGCGTCTGGGTGCTCAGCGTGGACGCGGACGAGCAGTTCGATGGTGATCCACGGGCTGTGCGCCGTCACCTCGCGGAGGCGAAGGCGAACCTCTTCACCGTCTCGCTGAAGGCTCAGGTGTCGGCCCCGTCCGCGCCCGACGTTCCACTGGCACTGGCGCGCATCTTCCGACGGGACGACGCACAGTGGGCGGGCGCACTCCATGAGCAGATCGCGCCGCGCCCGGGATGCCGCATGGTGTTGCGCCCCATGCCAGGCGCATCTGTCAGGCACGCTGGCTACTCTGAGGGCCCCGAGGCGATGGCAGAGCGTCACCGGCGCAATCTCGAACTAGCCGAGCGCGAGCTGGCTGCCGTCGCGGCTGTGGCGGCGCCTGGCAGCGCCGCACTGGCGATCAAGCGAGCGAATCTTGCTCGGTCGCTGTGTGGTGCAGGCCGTGTGGCAGAGGGGCTGGACCTGGCCGAGAAGGTGTATGCCGATGGCGTACTTCCCGATGCTGGTCTCGACCTTCTGACACGTGCCATGTGCCTGATGGCCGCCGGGGCAACCGACTTCACACGTGCGCGCACGTGGGCGGAACGATCCCGGCCGGTGGTCGGCAACGCCGTGTGGGCCGAGGAGCTCTTCGTCAAGATCGGCGCGATGGAGGGATCGCCCGAGGCCGTCCTCGATGCGCTGGAGTGTGTCCCCACCACCGTGGTGGATGCCAAGGGTCGACGAGCGCGCCGGGTCGACTATGCGCGGTTTGAGGCGTGGGCGCTCTGCCGGACGGGCCGGGTTGATGATGCCATCCAGGTAGCCGAGCGCGCTGCTGCGCTCGGGGTGCTGGCGGGTGAGCCGCTCGAGCTGTGGATTTGGCTCGGCGAGGCCGGCTTCCGTCGGGTTGCTGCCGCGCTGACAGATGAAGCATGGCAACTGCTCGCCGTGCTGTGTACACACGCGCAGCAGGTTCCTGCCGCCCGCCGCATGCTCGAGATCATGACTGAGGTGCGCCCGGATGACCTTGCGCCGCTCCTGTGTGCGATGAAGCTGTCATTCCCGCATGATCTCCAGGGCCTCGAGGAAGCAGCGAGATGGTCGGCTCGCGTGCGTGCGTTCGGCATGGACGCGGACTGTCCGCTCATTGCCATAGCGCGGGACGCCAATGTGCCAGCGCCCCAGCGTGCGCGTGCCGCTGCCCTCGCCCATTTCGCTTACGGCGACGGTCGTGCCCTCCCCGCGCTCGAATCTGCGCTTGCAGACGTTGCGCCGGCGGACGAGTCGGAGCTGAGCGCGCACCTCGATGTGCTCGCGCCCGGTCTTGTTCAGCAGGCCTGAAAATCTCGCCTACGGAACTTCTCATCATTGCCTGGCGGTGGTCGATGAGACTGGGTGACCGCCCATGGAGGGGCAGTCGGAACACGACACTTCAGGAAGAAGAGGAAACACCATGGCACTCTCCGTGCAGAACAACGTCTCCGCGATGAACGCCTACCGCAACCTGTCGCAGACGCAGAACGACCTCGGCTCCTCCCTCGAGAAGCTGAGCAGCGGCTTCCGCATCAACCGTGCGGCCGACGACGCCGCGGGCCTCGCGATCTCTGAGGGCCTGCGCTCTCAGATCGGTGGCCTCAACGTCGCTGTCCGTAACGCTCAGGACGGCATCTCCGTCGTCCAGACCGCTGAGGGTGCGCTCAACGAGACCCACTCGATCCTCCAGCGGATGCGTGACCTGTCCGTCCAGGCTTCCAACACCGGTGCCCTCAGCGACACCGCAAAGGGCAACATCAAGGCCGAGATGGACGAGCTCGCAGAGGGCCTCAACGACATCGCCGACCAGACGCAGTTCAACGGGACCAAGCTGCTCGACAGCAGCTACGCGGGTACCTTCCAGGTCGGGGCGAACGTCGGCGAGACGATCACCGTGACCATCGATCAGGGCATGAGCGCCGCCAGCCTGAACGTCGGCTCCCTCGACGTCACCAACGCGTCGACTGTCTCCGTCCAGGTCGGTACCGCTGCCGACGGCACCACCGCGGTCAACATGGACATGAACGGCGCTGAGCACGCCGTCCACCTGATCGACCAGGCTATCGACACCGTCTCGCAGGTTCGTTCGGACCTGGGTGCGAAGCAGAACCGCCTCGACCACACGATCAACAACCTCCAGGTCTCGGTCGAGAACCTCACCGCGTCGGAGTCGCGCATCCGCGACACCGACATGGCCAACGAGATGGTCAGCTACACCAGCTCGAACATCCTCCAGCAGGCCGGCACCTCCATGCTGGCCCAGGCCAACCAGCTGCCGCAGGGTGTCCTCTCGCTGCTGCGCTGACCGCCGCCGGGCCCAGCCCGGTAGCACTGCATCACTGATCGGCGGCCCGCTCATCCTCTTGGGCGGGCCGCCGGCCGCACTCCACCACCACACTCACGGGAGGTCGCCGGGATGACCATCGGCATCGACGGCATGGCCAGCGGTCTGGACACGGGCGCCATCATCGACGGTCTCGTGAGAATCCCGGCCAACCAGCAGGTCCTGCTCAAGCAGAAGTCCTCGACGGCGTCCAACCTCGTCACGGCGCTGCAGGGCCTCAACAGCCGGGTCTCCTCCCTTGCGACCGCGGCGAAGAAGGTCGCCGACGCCGACTCGTGGGCGGTGACGAAGGGGTCCTCCTCCGCCGAGGTGGTCACCGTCTCCTCCTCCTCCGACGCGAAGCCCGGGAGCGTGCAGTTCTCCGTCACCCGCACCGCGTCCGGCCAGGTCTCGCTGCTCGAGCCCGACGCCCTCGGCTCCACCTTCACGATCGTCGTGGGCGAGAAGACTCACGAGATCACGCCGTCCAGCGCGCACGCTGAAGACATCGCCGCCGCCGTCAACGAGCTCACCGCGACGACAGGCGTGAGCGCGACGAGGGTCCGCACCGGCGACAAGGACGGGGTCCCGACCTACCAGCTGCAGCTCACCGGCCGGACCGGCCAGGACAACGCCTTCGCCGTCCACGCCGGAGCTGACACGGCATCTGAGCCGGTCGCCTCCTCCGCCAACGCCGTCGTCAAGGCCGACGACGCCGAGATCGCGCTGTGGCCGTCCTCCGCGGCCCCGCTGAAGCTCTCGAGCCCGACGGACACCTTCGAGAACGTTCTCGACGGCGTCAACCTCACGGTTAGCAAGGCGTCGGCCGACCCCGTCACCGTGACCGTCACCTCCGACGCCGAGGCGCAGCGCAAGCTCGCCGACGAGCTCGTGAGCAACGTGTCCATCGTCCTGTCGGAGATCGAGTCACGGACCAAGGTGACGACCAAGACCGACAGCTCGGGCAACACGGTCGTCACCGGCGGCGTCTTCTCCGGCGACTCCGCGATCCGCTTCCTCAGGAGCGACGTCCAGACGGCCATGACGGACCCGGTCGACGGGAAGTCGCCGTCGACGATCGGCATCAGCATGGACCGCTACGGAACCGTCTCCCTCGACAAGACCGCTTTCGACAAGGCGATGAGCGAGGACGCCGAGGGCACCATGGCCATGATGCAGGCCATCGCCACGCGCGTGGGCGAGGTGGCCGATCGGGCGTCGAACCCGACCGGAGGCACGCTCACCGGCAAGCTCACCTCCCAGGAGTCCGTCGTCAAGGACCTCGGCAGCCAGGTGACCAAGTGGGACGAGCGGCTCGCCGCCAGGCGCGCCCAGCTCGTTGCTCAGTTCAGCTCCATGGAGGTGCGGCTCTCGCGGCTCCAGTCCACCCAGAGCTGGCTCTCGGGCCAGCTCTCCGGCCTCAGTGCCAGTAGTCAGTAGGAGAACCGATGAACCAGGCCGCACTGCTCGCCAAGTTCCGCCGGGAGTCCCTGGCCACCGCCTCCCAGCCGCAGCTGCTCACCATGCTGTACGACCGCCTGCTGCTCGACCTCGACCGCGCCGTCGCGGCCCTCGAGTCGGGCGACCGCGCGGTCGCCAACGAGCAGCTCGGGCACGCCCAGCAGATCATCCACGAGCTGCGCTGCAGCCTGGACGTCGACGCCTGGGACGGCGGCCCGCAGCTCCTCGAGATCTACAACTACCTCTACGCGGAGCTCGTCACCGCCAACGTCGCCCACGACGCCGCCAAGGTCACCGCCTGCCGCGCGCTCGTCGCCCCCCTCCGCGACGCCTGGCACCAGGCCGCCGCCGTCCCCGGTACCGCCACCTCCTCCGTCGCCGTCGGCTGATGAACGTCATCACCGCGGCGCCGGACGCCTTCCGGACCCGCTGGGAGGCCGCGCTCACCGAGCTCGAGCTCGACGTCGCCGAGACCGAGGCGATGCTCGCGGGTGACCGGGTCGCCCCGCTCACCCGCCCCTGGACCCCGCCGTCCGACCTCGGGCCGCTGCCCGAGCCGCTGCGCGCGCGGGCCGAGCTGCTCCTCGAGCGGCAGGCCGAGGTCGCCCAGCGCTTGGGGGAGGCGCTCGTCCTCAGCCGGCGCCAGGCGCGCCTCACCGAGGTGCTCCGGGCCGGCGGACCACGCCGCCCCGTTTACCTCGACGCCGCCGGCTGACCAGCCGTCCGACACACCGTGTGTCTTCCGGGTCCTCAGTGGACTCGAAAGACACACGGTGTTCTGGCATGCCCGCGAGCGGGCACGACAGAAGCGCCGACAGCCGGTTCCCGGGGGCAGCGGGGCGCCGGCGGTCGGCGTCTGGGGGTGCCCCCAGTCAGTCAGAGCGGGCGCCGCTGCTCAATGGGGAGAACTCCCCATGAACTCCTCACACGTTCCCGACGGCTGCCGATCAGGGATGGGTGAGCACGGATAGCTCGCCACCAGGCCACGGATCGGCCACACGTACCGCAGTTTCACTAAGGGGTTAGACCCACGTGTTCGATTCAGTGACCTCCGTGGCGATGAAGAGCGCCCTCGACGCGCTCTCGCTGCGCCAGCGTGTCATCGCCGACAACATCGCCAACGTCAACACCCCCGGCTTCCTTGCCGGCCGGGTGCAGTTCGAGGACGCCCTCGCCAACGCGGTCCGCACCGGCCGCGACGGCGGCGTCGAGGCGACCGTCGAGCGCTCCCTCGAGCCGACGCGCGAGAACGGCAACAACGTCAACCTCGACACCGAGACGCTGTCGAACATCGACGCGAACCTGCGCTACCAGGTGGCGACCCGCTCCATCGACGGCGGATTCACCGCCATCCGTACCGCGATCAGGAGCGCCTGATGACCTTCGACGCGATCGGCATCGCCTCCACCGGCATGACCGTCCACCGCAAGTGGCTGGACGCCGTCAGCGACAACCTCGCCAACGTCAACAACGCCAGCTCGACCGACGGCGCCGCCTTCCAGGCCCGCTACGTCGTCGCCACCGCGATGAGCTACGGCGAGCCCGCCGGCGCGCAGGTGGCCGGCATCGAGCTCGGCAGCGCCGAGGGCCGCCTGGTCCACGAGCCCGACCACCCTCTCGCCGACGAGGAGGGGTACGTGCGCTACCCCGACGTCGACATGTCCAGCCAGATGACCCAGCTCATCATGGCCCAGCGCGGCTACCAGGCCAGCGCAGCGGTCGTGGACCGAGCCCGGGAGAGCTACCAGTCCGCACTTCAGATCGGGAGAAGCTGATGTCCGTCCCCGCGATCGACGCCCTCACCAGCGTCGCGCCCACCGGCTACCTCGACGGCCTCGAGGCCGTCGACCCGGCCGCGAGCGACGGCAGCGCCTTCGGCTCCGTGCTCGCCTCCGCCATCGACGGCGTCAGCCAGAAGCAGGAGGTCTCCTCCGACCTCGCGCTCAAGGCCGTCACCGGCGACCTCGACGACGTCCACGACTACACGATCGCCGCCACGGAGGCCGCGGTCGCGCTCGAGCTCACCGTCGCCCTGCGCAACAAGGCGGTTGACGCGTTCAACGAGATCATGCGGATGCAGGCCTGATGCCCGCGTCCGTCACCAGCGCTTTCACGCGTCTGAAGGAGCGGGTGGGGGAGTTCAGCCTTCCCCAGAAGACGCTCGCCCTCATCGGGATCGCCGCGCTCGTCCTCGGCATCGTCGTCGCGACGTCGTGGGCCAACCGGCCGACGATGAGCCCCCTGTTCAGCGGCCTGTCCGGGGAGGACGCCTCCGCCGTCGTCGACCAGCTGACGGCCGCCGGCGTCACCTACGAGCTCACCGACGGCGGCGCCACGGTCCTCGTGCCCGCCGAGTCGGTCTACGACCAGCGCATCGCGCTCGCCGCCGAGGGACTGCCCACCGAGGAGGGCGGCTACAGCCTCCTCGACGACATGGGCATGACGAGCTCGGACTTCCAGCAGCAGGTCAGCTACCAGCGCGCCCTCGAGGGCGAGCTCGCCAAGACGGTCCGCGCGATCGACGGCGTGTCCTCCGCGACTGTCCACCTCGCGCTGCCCGAGGAGAGCGTCTTCACCGAGACCGCTCCTGAGCCCACCGCCTCCGTCTTCGTCCAGGCGGAGACGGGCAAGACCATCGACTCCGGCTCCGTCCAGGCGGTCGTCAACCTCGTCTCCTCCGCCGTCGCGGGCATGGACCCGATGAACGTGTCGGTCGTCGACTCCGAGGGCGCCGTCCTCACCGCCTCCCCGGGCGGCGGCGGCCCCGACGGCGCCACCGAGTACGAGGAGCGCGTCGCCGGGCAGGTGCAGACCATGCTCAACCGGGTGGTCGGCGCCGGCAACGCCGTCGTGTCGGTCAACGCCGAGCTCGGTCGCGACGCGACCCAGCGCACGAGCGAGACCTTCACCCCGGCGGAGGACACCCCGCCGCTCAGCGAGACCCGCAGCACCGAGGAGTACGAGGGCGGCGGCCAGGCCGTCGGCGGCGTGCTCGGCCCGGACAACATCGCCGTGCCCAACGGCGACGGCGCCGGCAACTACACCCGTGAGGACTCGACGACGAACAACGCCGTCAACAAGGTCACCGAGCTCACCACCGTGAACCCGGGCGGGGTCACCCGCCAGTCGGTGTCCGTCGTCGTGGACTCGGTCGCCGCCGCCGGCATCACCGTGGAGGAGCTCGAGGACATCGTCACGGTGGCCGCGGGCATCGACGCGGAGCGCGGGGACCAGGTCGCCGTCGCCCAGATGGCCTTCGACACCTCGACGGCGGACGCCGCCCAGCAGGCGCTCGACGCCCAGGCGGACGCCGAGGCCGAGGCCGCCGCGGCCGCCCAGCGCGACACCCTCATCCGAGGCGGGCTCATCGCCGTCGTCCTGCTCGTCGTCCTCCTCGCACTCCTGCGCCGCGCCCGGCGCGGCGGGAACCGTGAGGACATCGACCTCGGCGAGCTCGAGGTCAGCCAGCTGCCCGCACCCGAGCCTCTCGAGCCGGACACGAGCATCCTCGAGCCGGCCCCCGAGATGCGCGTCATCGAGCCGGACGCGACGGAGGCTGCCCGCCTGGGCGTCGTCGCCATGGCCGACGAGGACCCGGCCGCGGTCGCCGACCGCCTGCGCCAGTGGATGGCGGTCAAGCAGTGAACCTCACCAGCCCCCAGAAGGCCGCCGTCGTGCTCCTCCAGCTCGGCCACGAGCGCGCCACCAAGGTGCTCGCCCTCCTCGACGAGCAGGAGGTCGAGGAGATCTCCGCCGAGATCGCCCGCATGGAGACGGTGCCCAGCACCATCGCCGACCAGGTCCTCCTCGAGTTCTACGACCAGGCCAACGGCGGCGCTCCCGTCGCCGGGCACGGTGGCCTCGAGTACGCCCAGCGGCTCCTCGAGGACTCCCTCGGCGTCGAGCGCGCCAGCCTCGTCATGGGGCGGCTCACCACCCTGCTCGCCGGCCAGCCCTTCGACTTCCTCCAGCAGGCCGAGGCCCGTCAAGTCCTGTCGCTCATCAACGGGGAGCACCCCCAGACGATGGCCGTGGTCCTCGCCCACCTGCGTCCCGAGCGCGCCTCGGCCATCATGGCCGGGCTCCCGCCCGCGGAGCGTGCCGACGTCGCCATGCGCATCGGCACGATGGAGCAGGCCAGCCCCGAGGCCGTGTCGACCATCGCCGAGAGCCTCCAGCGCCGCGCCGGCAACGTCCTCACCGCCGGTGAGACGACGACGGCGGTGGGCGGCATCCAGCCCCTCGTCGAGATCCTCAACCGCGCCGACCCGAGCACCGAGAAGCAGATCCTCGAGGAGCTCGCCCAGCGCGACGAGGCCCTTGCCGAGCAGGTCCGCAGCCTGATGTTCACCTTCGAGGACGTCATCCACCTCGACGACCGCGCCGTCCAGCTCGTCCTGCGCCAGACCGACACGAGCGGTCTCGCGCTCGCGCTCAAGGGCACGTCCCCGGAGCTCGTCGAGAAGATCAAGCGCAACCTGTCCGAGCGCGCCCGCCTCGACCTCGTCGACGAGATGGACATCGCCGGTGCGGTGCGCCTCTCGGAGGTCCACGACGCCCGCGGCGCCATCGTCAAGGTCATCCGCTCCCTCGAGGAGTCCGGCCAGATCGTCGTGCGCCGCGACGGGGAGGACGAATATGTCTCTTGAGGCCACCCAGGGTCCCGTGTTCACCCCGCTCCACACCACCCGTCCCGAGGCGGCGTCCGTGGCGGCCGGCTACTCCAGCGGCTACACCGCCGGCTGGTCCGCCGGTGCCCGCGCCGCCGCCCAGGACGCCGAGGAGCAGCGCCGCCGTGCCGCGGAGGAGCTGGCCACCCGTGCCCAGCGGGCCGCGACCGCGGCACAGGAGGCGCTCAGTGCGCTGGCGCAGGCCGCCGACGCCGCCCGCCGGCGCTCCGCCCCCGTCCTCACCGAGGCGCAGGACGCGCTCACCCGCGCTGCCGTCGACCTCGCCGAGACGGTGCTGGGGGCCGAGCTGCGCGACGGCGACGCGTCCGCGCGGTCCGCCCTGCGCCGCGCGCTGTCCGTGCGCGACGAGGGCCTCGTCAGCATCCGGCTCAACCCCGAGGACCTTGCCCACCTCACGGCGACCCTCGGCTCGCTCCCGGCCGAGCTCCACGTCCCCGACCGGGTCGAGCTCGTCGCGGACCCCACCCTCGGGCGCGGTGACGCGGTGAGCGAGCTCGAGGAGGGCTACCTCGACGCGCGCGTGGGCGCCGCCCTCGCCCGCGTCCGTGACGCCCTGGGGGTCTGCGAGTGACCGTCCAGCTCGCGGCTCCCACCGCCCGGCCCACCGGGCGCTGGCAGCGCGCCCTCACCGTCGCCCAGCCCCAGCGGGTGGGCGTGGTCCGCTCCGTCGTCGGGCTCACCGTCGAGGTGACCGGCCTGCCCCTCGCGGTCGGCGACCTCGTCGACATCGACGCCGGCGGCTGGACCGTGGGCGCGGAGGTCGTCGGCCTAGGCCGCGACTCCAGCCGCTGCATGCCGCTCGGACCCGTCGACGGGCTGCGCATCGGCGCCCCCGCCCGCTCCACCGGCCACCCGCTCACCATCGGTGTGGGCCAGGGCCTGCTCGGGCGCGTGCTCGACGGCCTCGGCCGGCCTATCGACGGCAAGGGCCCGCTGCGCGTCGAGGACTCCGTCCCCGTCACCGCACAGGCACCCTCCGCGCTGGAGCGCGCCCGTGTCGACCAGCCGCTGTCCCTCGGCGTCCGTGTTCTCGACACCCTCGTCACCGCCGGCCGCGGCCAGCGGCTGGGCCTGTTCGCCGGCTCCGGCGTGGGCAAGTCCTCCCTCCTGTCGATGATCGCCCGCGGCACCGACGCGACCGTCAACGTCATCGGCCTCGTCGGTGAGCGTGGCCGCGAGGTGCGCGAATTCCTCGAGGACGACCTCGGCCCCGAGGGCCTGGCCCGCTCCGTCGTCGTCGTCGCGACGTCCGACGAGCCGCCGGTGGTCCGCCTGCGGGCCGCGTTCACCGCCACCCGGGTCGCCGAGTACTTCCGCGACCAGGGCACCGACGTCGTCCTCATGATGGACTCCCTCACCCGCGCGGCCATGGCGCAGCGCGAGATCGGCCTCTCGGTCGGCGAGCCGCCCGCCACCCGCGGCTACCCGCCGTCGACCTTCTCGATGCTCGCCCAGCTCCTCGAGCGGGCGGGGACCGGCTCGACCGGCTCCGTCACGGGCATCTACACCGTCCTCGTCGACGGTGACGACCACAACGAGCCGATCGCCGACGCAGCCCGGTCCATCCTCGACGGTCACGTCGTCCTGGACCGCAAGCTCGCCGTCACCGGCCACTTCCCCAGCGTGGACGCCATCGCCTCCATCTCGCGCGTCGCCTCCCGGGTGACGACGGCGGAGCAGCGGGCCGCGGCCACCACCCTGCGCTCCGTGCTGGCGGCCCGCCGCCAGGCGCAGGACCTCATCGACGTCGGCGCCTACGTCGCCGGCTCCAACCCCAGGGTCGACGCGGCCGTCACACACGCCGACGCGATCGACGCCTTCCTCCGCCAGGACGTCGCCCAGACGGTCGACGCGGAGCAGTCCTGGGCCCACCTGAGCGCGCTCGTCGCGGGAATGGGAGTGATCTGATGAAGCCGTTCCGGCTGCAGAGCGTGGCGCGGCTGCGCCAGATGGAGGAGGACCGCGCGACGGCCGCCCTCGTGCAGCGCCGCGAGTTCCGGCGCACCGCCGACTCCCGCACCGCGCAGGCCCTGGCTGCCCTCGACAGCGCGAGCCTGCCCACCCAGGTGGACGTGCTCAGCTGGCAGGCCGCCGTCGCCGCCCGCGCCGCGGCCAGCGCGTCGGCCGTCGAGGCCGCCACGGTGGCCGAGCTCGCGCAGGCCGACGAGCAGGCCGCGCAGGGGGAGTGGTCGGCGGCCCGCCGCCGCAGCACGACCATCGGCAAGCTCGCCGAGCGCCACCGCCTCGCCGAGCTCGACGAGGAGAACCACGCCGAGCAGGTCACCCTCGACGAGGTCGCCTCCCAGCGCGTGCGGTCCCGGGAGGCCGCCCGATGAGCATCGCCGCCGTCCAGGCCCGGATGGTCGAGCTGCAGGGCGCCCTCAGCGCCGTGAGCCAGCCCGTCACCACGACCGCCAGCACGCAGCCCGCGTCCGACTTCGGCGGCGTGCTCGCCGCCGCGCTCACCAGCGAGGCCGCCACCGGCACCTCCTCGGTCGCCTCCTCCGTCGCCTCCGCCCTCACCGGCGGGACGACGACGGCGGCTACCCCCGCCGCCCCGGCCGGCGCCGCCACCCCGGCCGCACCCGGGACGGGCGACGCCCTCGTGGAATCCGCCAAGAAGTACCTCGGCGTGCCCTACGTGTGGGGCGGGGAGAGCCTGTCCGAGGGCGGCCTGGACTGCTCCGGGCTCGTCCAGCTCGCGATGAAGGACCTCGGCGTGGACGTGCCCCGCGTGGCCCGCGACCAGATGAAGATCGGCACCGAGGTGCCCTCGATCGACCAGGCCCGGCCCGGCGACCTCGTCGTCACCCGCGGCGGCGGCCACATCGGCATCTACGCCGGCGACAACACGTGGATCCACGCCCCTACCCGGGGAGAAGGTCAAGCTCGCCGAGATGACGACGCCGCCCACCACCATCCGCCGCGTCCTGCCGACGGGGGCCTGATGAGCATCGCCATCCCCACCGCGCCCGCCCCGGCGCCGACGGCTCCCGGCCGTCCCACGGCCGCCCGCAGCGGCAACGGTGACGCCTTCGCCGCCAGCCTCGCCGCGGTCACCGGCGACGCCGAGGGTCCCCACGCCCCCGAGGGCGAGCCGGCCGCCCCGGCCACCGGTGAGAGCGTTGCGGACGAGGAGGGCGCCCCCGGCGCCCCGGTCCCGGCGCTCGAGATCCCCGCCCTGCCGGGCTGGACCGTCGGCACAGCGCAGGAGAGCGGCGCCGACGGCGCTGCCACCGCGCTCGGCCAGGAGCTGCTCGCGGATTCCGACTCCACCGCCACCGAGCCCGCCGCGACGGCTGCTCCCGCGCCGGCCGCCCCGGCCACCGCGGCCCCGGTCGCCGTGCCCCTCACCGGCCAGGTGCCGGCCGGTCAGCCCCCTGCCCCCGGCGAGAACACCCAGCCCGCGGCCGGGTGCGCTGCCTGCAGCCGCTCCGCTGCCCGGTGCCGGTCCTGCCACCCCCGCGCTGCAGACCGAGGCGGACGCTCCGGTGACCGCCGCACCGTGACGGACACCCAGCCCTCCGCGGGCGCGGCGCCGGTGACCCCGGCCCTCCCGCCGTCGTCGCCGCGCCCGCCGAGTCCGCCACCACCGTCCCTGCACCCGCCGCCGTGCCCGCCGTCATCGCGCCGCCCGTGGCCACCGACCAGCCCCGCACGGCGCCCGAGGCGCCCACCCTGGCCGTCGAGGGCACCGTCCGCGTGGACCAGCCGGCGCGCGCGGACGGCGCCGCCCGCGCCGAGCAGCCCGCAGCGCCCGCACCCGCGGCCCCGCCGCAGCAGCCGCTCGGCACGCAGCTGGCCTCCGCGCTGTCCCGCCTGCGCACGGCCCCCGAGGGACACCACGTCCTCCACGTGCACGTCGACCCGGAGGACCTCGGACCCGTCAAGGTCTCGGCCCACATCGGCGTCGACGGCGTGCGCATCGAGCTGCACGGCATGACCGACGCGGCCAAGGACGCGCTGCGGGGCGCTCTCAGCGACCTGCGTCGCGAGCTGGCCGCCACCGGCCTGCGCGCCGACCTCGACCTCGGCTCCGAGAACCAGGAGCGCGGCACCGCCGAGAGGCCCGCCCCCGCGCGGGACGGCGAGCGTCCCGCCACCACGGCTGCTCCGGCCGCCACCCCCACCACGCCCGTCCGCCACGGCGGCCTGGACCTCCTCGCCTAAGGAGCACCACCATGCCCATCGACCCCGTCTCCGCGGGCTACACCCCGACCCCCACCAGTCCGGCCGCGTCCGCGCCGCCGGCGAGCGGCCTCAAGAAGGACGACTTCCTCCAGCTGCTCGTCACCTCCCTGCGCTACCAGGACCCCTCCGAGCCGCTCTCGACGAGCGAGCTCATGGCGCAGACGACTCAGCTGTCGACGATGGAGCAGCTCACCGAGCTCACCACGCTCACGCAGGAGGCCTTCCACCTGCAGATGCGCAGCTCGGCGACCGAGCTCGTCGGCAAGGAGGTCAGCTACCTCGACGGTGACGGCGCGCGCCACAGCGGTGTCGTCAGCGCCGTCGACTTCTCCGTCACGCCCCCTGGCGCCGTCGTCGGTGACGCCGTCGTCCCGATGAACCTGCTCGCCACGGTCGGTGCCCTGCCGTCCGCCACCCCGCCCGCCGGCGGGACCCCGACCACCCCTGCCGCCTGACCCGAAGGACACCACACCATGCTTCGCTCGCTCTTCTCCGGCATCTCCAGCCTCCGCTCCCACCAGACGATGCTCGACGTCACCGGCAACAACATCGCCAACGCCAACACGACCGGCTTCAAGGCCTCCCAGACGCGCTTCGAAGACACGCTGTCCCAGATGCTCACCGCGCCCGGCGCCCCGCAGGGCAACAACGGCGGCACCAACCCGGCGCAGGTCGGCCTCGGTGTGCGCGTGGCCGGTATCAGCACGAACTTCACGCCCGGCGCCGCGCAGCAGACCGGCCGCAGCCTCGACATGATGATCGACGGCGACGGCTTCTTCGTCGTCAGCTCCGGCGGCGAGCAGCTCTACACCCGCGCCGGTGCCTTCACCCTCGACGGCCTGGGCCGGCTCGTCACCTCGTCCGGCGCCCAGGTCATGGGCTGGGCAGCGGACGCCAACGGCGTCGTCAACGCCAACGGACCGCTCAGCAACCTCTCGCTGCCCGTGTCGACGACGATGGGCGCCCGCGCGACGAGCACCGTGACCTTCGCCGGCAACCTGCCCTCCGACGCGGAGGCCGGCACGAGCCTGCTGCGCAGCATCGACGTCCACGCCGCCGACGGCACCGCCACCTCCCTCGACGTGCGCTACACGCTGCGCTCGTCCGCGCCCGGCGCGACGTGGGACGTCCAGGTCCTCGACGGCGACACCCAGCTCGGCGCCGGCAGCATCGCCTTCGACGCCCGCGGCGGCCTGCAGAACGTCACGGTCCCGCGCGTGACCGTCGCCGGCGCGCCCATCGACCTCGACATGGGCGGCCTCACCGGCTTCGCCTCCCTCACCACGGTCGAGGCAGCGAGCCAGGACGGTCAGGGCGCCGGCGTCCTGCAGTCCTTCTCGATGAACGCCGACGGCACCCTCATGGGCTCCTTCTCCAACGGCCTCAAGCGGGCCGTGGGCATGGTCGCCGTGGGCAGCTTCGCCAACGCCGAGGGCCTGGAGAAGGTCGGCGGCTCGATGCTCCGTGCCAGCGTCAACTCCGGTGACGTCACCGTGGGGGCCGCCGGTGACGGTGGCCGCGGCGCGCTGACCGGCGGCGCCCTCGAGATGTCGAACGTCGACCTCTCCCAGGAGTTCACCAACCTCATCATCGCCCAGCGCGGTTTCCAGGCCGGCTCCCGCATCATCACCACCTCCGACGAGCTCCTCCAGGAGCTCGTCAACCTCAAGCGCTGACGTCCGACGGGCCCGGACCGCTCAAGGTCCGGGCCCGGCGGCCGATAGGCAGTGTGCAGGGCTCATGGAAGGGCCCGAAGCAACCAGGATGGAACCGACCCGTGATCACCGTGACCCGTCTCACCGGACAACCGTTCGCGATCAACCCTGATCTCATCGAACGGATCGAGTGCACTCCCGACACGATCCTCGTGCTCATGGACGGCACTCGCTACCTCGTGGCCGAGACGATGCCCGACGTCGTCGCGATGGTCCAGGAGTACCGCGCGGGAGTCATCTCCCGAGCGCTGCAGCCGCGCGAGGAGCCCCCCGTGGCCCGGCCCGAGCTGCGCCCTGTCGTTCCCCTGCCGACTCGACCCCAGGGGGAATGATGGATCCGGCAACTCTCATCGGGCTCGCCATCGCGTTCGGTGGCGTCTTCTTCCTCATGACCGCCGAGGGGGTCCACCTCTCGGCGATCCTGCTGCCCGGCCCGCTCGCGATCGTGTTCATCGGCAGCCTCGGCGCCGGGATCGCCGGCGGCGCGCTGCGCGACGCGATCCACGCCTTCAAGACGCTGCCCAAGGCCTTCACCGCCAAGGCCCCCCTGCGCGGCGCCACCATCGCCGCCGTCGTCGCCCTGTCCGACCGGGCGCGCCGGGAGGGCCTGCTGGCCCTGGAGGACGCGGCGCAGGACGTCGAGGACGAGTTCCTCCGCGACGGGCTCATGGCCGCCATCGACGGCGCCGACCCCGAGGACCTGCGCACGATGCTCGAGGACCGCATCGACACCAAGCGTGCGCAGGACCGCGTCGCCTCGGGCTTCTTCAACGCCCTGGGCGGCTACGCCCCGACGATCGGGATCATCGGCACGGTCATCTCCCTCGTCCACGTGCTCGAGAACCTCTCCGACCCCAGCACCCTCGGACCGATGATCGCCGCGGCCTTCGTCGCCACGCTGTGGGGCATCCTCTCGGCGAACCTCATCTTCCTGCCCATCGGCAGCCGCCTCAAGCGCATCTCCGACCTCGAGTGCGCGCAGATGGAGATCAGCCTCGAGGGGCTCCTCGCCCTCCAGGCCGGCGCCAACCCGCGCACCGTGGGCGAGCGCCTGCGCAGCATGGTGCCGGCCGGGGAACTGGTCGACGACGACGCCGGGCAGGCGGCGTGAGCTCGCAGCGCCGCCGACGGGGCGGCCACGAGGAGGAAGAGGAGGAGAACTCCGAGCGCTGGACCGTCAGCTACATGGACATGGTCACCGTCATGATGTGCCTGTTCATCGTGCTCTTCGCGATCAGCCAGGTCGACCAGCAGAAGTTCAGCGAGCTGCGCCAGTCGCTCGCCGCCGGCTTCGGCGACGCGACTCCTGCCGTCACCGTCGTCGACGGCTCGAGCGGCGTGCTCGACGGCGCGGACTCCCCGTCCGTCGACGTGTCGCCGGTCGACGACGCGGCCGGGCTGTCCGCCCTGGAGGGCGGACCCGGGGAGCTGGCGCGGGAGGAGGCCCAGGCCCTGCACGCGGTGCGCGAGAGCATCCGCACCGAGCTCGAGAAGGAGGGCCTGGCAGACGAGGTCCGCTTCTCCATCACCGAGCGCGGCCTCGTCATCGGCCTCGTCAGCGAGAACACCTTCTTCTCCCCGGCGAGCGCCGCCATGCCGCGCACCTCGCTCGAGGTCGTCGACACCATCGCCGAGACCCTGCGGCCCCTGGAGAACGACATCCTCCTCGAGGGCCACGCCAACCCGCTGCCCTACACCGAGCCCTACGACACCAACTGGGAGCTCTCCGCGGACCGCGCGACCAAGGTGCTGCGGCGCATGGTCGAGCACGAGGGAATCGCCCCCACCCGGGTCCGGGCCATCGGCTACGGCGACGCCTACCCGGCCGCCGAGGGACCCGACGCCCTCGACCTCAACCGGCGCGTCGACGTCGTCGTCCTGAGCAACCAGCCCGAGTCGGTCCGCACCCTGCTGCCCCAGGCCGCTCACGACATGGAAGGAGCCTGACATGCCCGAGAAGCGCGTGATCGGGGCCCAGTCCCGCAAGATCGGGGGCGGCCAGGCCCCGGCGGCACCCGCACCCCCGGAGCCGGAGGCCGAGCCACGCCGCGGCCGCGGCCGCCTGCTCATCGTCCTCGCCGCGGTCCTCGCCGTCGTGGCCGCCGGAGCCTTCGTCTTCCTGCGCCCGAGCGAGCCGGCCGCCCCCGAGGAGCCCGAGCCGGGCGCCACGGTCACCATCGAGCCCCGCAACATCAACCTTGCCGACGGGCACTACCTGCGGCTCGGCTTCGCGATCGAGCTCGTCGCGGAGGTCGAGGAGATCGCGACGGCGCAGGCCACGGACATCGCCATCGCGCTGTTCACCGGCCGGACGGTCACCGAGGTCAACGATCCCGAGCAGCGCGAGGAGCTGAAGTCCGCGCTGTCCGAGCGGCTCGTCGAGGCCTACGAGGGAGAGGTGCTCACGGTCTACTTCACCGACTTCGTCACGCAGTGAGGCGGCGCGCGCCCGGCGGCTGGGACGCCGGGCGCGCGGCGACTCCTCAACATCGCCCGGGCGGCGCCGATGGGGACACATGTGACGGTTCCCCACTCTCCCAGTGCTGACGGCACGGTCGTCTACGACTTCCGTCGGCCGATGACACTGGCGCGCGAGCACGCCCGCACCCTCGAGGTGGCGCTCGGCACCTTCGCGCGCCAGTGGTCCAACCAGCTGATGGCGCGCCTGCGCGTGCCCACCCAGGTCGCACTCGAGGCGGTGGGCATGGGCACGTACGACGAGTACATCAGCGGCCTGCCCTCGCCCACGACGCTCGTCGTCTGCGCCGTCGGCCCCAACCGCCGCCCGGCCATCGTCCAGTTCCCGCTGGAGTCCGCGCTCACCTGGGTCGACCAGATGCTCGGCGGCCCCGGCAAGCCCGGCGCGGTCCCCGACCGGGAGCTCACCGAGATCGAGCAGGCGCTCCTCGGGGACCTCATGGGCCGGGTGCTGGGCGACCTCAACTACGCCTTCGCGGGCATCGTCGCCGTCGACGTCGAGCTGCGCCGCTTCCAGCACTCCCCGCAGGTCCTCCAGCTCATGACGGCGACGACGGCCGTCATCAGCGCGACCTTCTCCATCTCCGCCGGTGAGCACCACGCCACGGCGACCCTCATGGCCCCGGCCGAGGGCATCATCACGGCGCTGCGGGACAACAGCGCGCCCGACCAGCGCAGCGCCTCCCAGGAGGCGGCCGAGAAGGAGCAGCGCGAGCTGCTCGACCGCGCCGTGCAGAACGCACCCGTCGAGGTCGCCGTCCGCCTGGCCCCCGTGCCCGTCCACCCCCGGAGGTCGTCAACCTCGCAGTGGGCGACCTCCTCCCGCTTCACCACCCCGCTCCCAGCCCATGGACGTCGTGGTCGGTGACCGCGTCCTCGCCCAGGCCGTCGCCGGGACCAACGGGTCCCGCCTCGCCGGGCTGGTCGTCAACGTCAAGGAGAACTCATGAGCACCACCACCGTCGACACCCACGCCGTCGCCGAGGAGCTCGCGCGGCTGCTGCCGTCGTCCCAGCCGCTCGTCGCCCGCCCCGCCGAGCCCGGTGAGCGTCCGGCCCCCGAGGCCGTCGCGGTCGTCGCGAGCTTCGTCGGCCAGGGCAGCGCGGAGCTCGTCGTCGTCGCCGAGGAGGCCGTCGCCGAGGCGATGGCCGGCGCCGCGGCGCTGACCCTCGCCGAGGCGCTGCGTCCCGCCCTCGAGGCCGCCTCCCAGCGGCTGGGCACCGGCGTGCTCAGCGCCGCCGAGGAGCGGCCCGCCGGGGACGCCCTCACCGGCCGCGACGTCCAGCTCTACGCGCTCACCGCCGGCAGCGGCGTCCAGGCCTGGTTCGGCATCCGCACCGTGTCCACCGCCGCCCCGGTGAGCAGCGCCCCGCTCACGCCGGGCAGCATGCGCGTCCTGTACGACGTCGAGCTCACCCTCACCACCGAGATCGGCCGCAGCCGCATGCCGCTGCGCGACGTCCTGGCCCTCACGCCGGGCACCGTCCTCGAGCTCGACCGCGCCGCCGGCAGCCCTGCCGACGTCATGGTCAACGGCCGCCTCGTCGCCCGCGGCGACATCGTCGTCGTCGACGAGGACTACGCCGTGCGCATCACCGAGATCGTGTCGGAGACCTCGGCCCAGTGAGCGACACGCTCGAGCTCGCGCTGCGGGTCACGGTCTCGCTGGGACTCGTCCTCGCGCTGCTGTGGTTCCTCGCCCGCCGCCTTGGTGCCGGTGGGGGCGCCGTCCGGCGGCTGCCGATCACCGTCCTCGGCCGGCAGAACCTCGGACGCCGCTCCGGCATCACCGTCGTCGACGTCGCAGGGCGGACCCTCGTCCTCGGCGTCAGCGACACCGAGGTCCGCCTCCTCACCGAGCTCGAGTCCGCCCCCTTCGTCCTCGAGGACGAAAGCCCGCAGGGCCCGGAGTCCTCCGTGCCCGCGCCGATGTCCACCCAGCCCTCCGCCCTCGGCGGCTCGGTGCTGTCCCCGGACACGTGGCGCAGCTCGTGGCAGGCCCTGCGAAGCCGGGTCCGCCGGTGAGCGCCGCGGTCTGCCGCCCGCGTGCGGCGTGGCTGCCCCGCGCCCTGGCGGTCCTCGCCCTCGCCGTGGCCGTGCTCGTCCTCGGTGCGACCCTCGCGCACGGTGCCCCGGTTCCCCCCGAGGACCCGACCGCGCCGACCGCTCCGGCCGAGCCGGGCCTGGGCATCGACGTCGACGTCGCCGGGAGCACCCCCTCGACGTCGATCATCGCGCTCCTCGCGCTCACCCTCCTCGGTGTCGCGCCCTCGCTGCTCCTCATGATGACGAGCTTCACCAAGATCTTCGTCGTCCTGGCCCTCACCCGGAACGCGCTGGGACTGCAGGGCGTGCCGCCCAACCAGGTGCTCGCCGGGCTCGCGCTGTTCCTCTCGATCTTCATCATGTCCCCCGTGCTGGGCGACGTGAACGGCGCCGCCGTCCAGCCCTACCTCGACGGGCAGATCGACTTCGCCGCCGCCCTCGAGGCGGCCCAGGTACCCCTGCGGGAGTTCATGGTCGGCCTCACCCGGGAGGAGGACCTCGCGCTGCTCACCCGCGCCGCGGACATGCCCAACCCGGAGAGCCCCGAGACCGTGCCGATGCAGACGCTCATCCCCGCGTTCATGCTCTCCGAGCTGCGCGCCGCCTTCATCATCGGCTTCGTCGTCTTCGTGCCCTTCCTCGTCATCGACCTCGTCGTCGCGTCCGCGCTCATGGCGATGGGCATGATGATGCTGCCGCCCTCGATGATCTCGCTGCCCTTCAAGATCCTGCTCTTCGTCCTCGTCGACGGCTGGGGCCTCATCATCACGCAGCTGGTGGGGAGCTACTAGTGGACACCGCGAACGTCATCGACATCGCCACCCTGGCGCTCGGGCTGGCCGCCAAGCTCGCCGCCCCGCTCCTCGTCACCGCGCTCGTCGTCGGCTTCACCGTCTCCCTGCTCCAGTCGGTGACCCAGATCCAGGAGATCACCCTGAGCTTCGTGCCCAAGGCGATCGGCGTTGCCGTCGCGATCGTCGTGTGCGGCAACTGGATGATCTCCGAGCTGGTCGTCACCACCCACGAGCTCTTCGACCGGATCCCCGGTCTCCTGGGCGGCTGAGGCGTGGACGACGCCGCCCTCGTGGTGCTCCCCGTCATCCTCGCGGCCGTGCGGGTGACCGTCTTCCTCGTCATCGCCCCGCCCTTCAACCACCGCGCGATCCCCGCGACCGTCAAGGCGATGCTCGGGGTGGGCCTCGCGCTCGGGCTGGCCTCCTCGATGACCGTGCCGGTCGAGGTGACCGCCGCGACGCTCATCGCGATGGCGCTGTCGGAGGCCGTCACCGGCGCCGGCCTCGGTGTCCTCGTCTCGCTCATCTTCTCGGCGGTCCAGTCCGCCGGACGCCTCATCGACATGCTCGGCGGCTTCGAGCTCGGCCAGGCGCTGGACCCCATGACGATGACCAACAGCGGCCCCTTCGGCCGCTTCTACCAGCTCATCGCCGTCGTCCTCCTCTTCGTCTCCGACGGCTACCAGCTCGTCGTCGGCGGGCTGGCCCGCAGCTTCGACGCGCTCCCGCTCGGCGCGATGCTCGACCTCGGCGCCCTCGCCGGTCAGCTCGCCGAGGGCGTGAGCCAGCTCTTCCTCGCCGCCATCCAGGTCGCCGGACCGCTCATCGCCGTCCTCTTCCTCGCCGACGTCGGACTGGGCCTGCTCACCCGCGTCGCCCCCGCCCTCAACGCCTTCGCCCTCGGCTTCCCGCTCAAGATCCTCATCACGCTCACCCTCGGCTCCGTCACGCTCGCAGCGCTGCCGGGCGTCGTCGACTGGCTCGCCGACCAGGCGATCCGTGGCATCGGGGAGGTCGTGCGATGAGCCAGACCGGAGGGGAGAAGAGCGAGAAGGCCACCCCGGAGCGGATGAAGAAGGCCCGCAAGGACGGGAGCCTGGGCAAGTCCCAGGACCTCAGCGCGTGGGTCGTCGTCGGGACGGGTGTCCTCACCCTGCCCATGGTGATCACGCGGGGCTCCGACGCCGCCGCGGGCCACGTGCTCGGTCTTCGCGAGGTCATCGCCTCACCCGAGCCGGCGCTCGCCGTGCAGGCACTGGGGGACGGGCTGCTCAGCGCCGCCCTCGCCGTCGCACCGCTCCTCGCCGTCGCCGCGCTCGCGGCCGTCGTCGCGGGCGTCGCGCAGGGCGGGGTCCACATCTCGACGAAGAAGCTCAAGCCCCGCCTCGAGCAGTTCAACCTCGTCAAGGGGGCCAAGCGGCTCTTCGGTCCGCAGGCGTGGTGGCAGGGCGTCAAGGCCTTCCTCAAGACCCTCGTCGTCGGGGCCGTGATGTACTCCGCCATCGTCGGCCTCATCCCGATCGTCGCGCAGTCCGGACAGCTGTCGGTCATGCAGATCCTCGGCGAGGTCGGCTCCCGCATCCAGACCCTCCTCACGTGGGGCGTCGCCGCGGGCCTCGCGCTCGCCGCCGTCGACCTCCTCGTCGTCATGCGCCGCAACCGCAAGACGACGCGCATGTCCAAGCAGGAGATCAAGGACGAGCACAAGCGCTCCGAGGGCGACCCGATGGTCAAGGGCCAGCGGCTCGCCAAGGCCCGCGCGATGAGCCGCAACCGCATGCTCGCCGCGGTGGCCGACGCCGACGTCGTCGTCGTCAACCCCACCCACGTCGCCGTCGCGCTGCGCTACGAGCCCGGCAAGGGCGCCCCGCGCGTCGTCGCCAAGGGCCAGGGCCACGTCGCCACCAAGATCCGTGAACGCGCGGCCCAGCACCGGGTCGCCGTCGTCCAGGACATCACCCTGGCCCGCACGCTCAACGCGATGTGCGAGGTCGGCCACGAGGTCCCCGACTACCTGTACGAGGCCGTCGCACGTGTCCTCGCCTTCGTCATGTCCCTGCGCCGTCGTGGCGCCGCCACCGGGACCCACCGCATGCCCCAGCCCAGGAAGGACAGCCGATGAAGAACGGCAAGGTCACCCAGTTCGCCGCCCCGGCCGCCGTCGTCGGGATCATCCTGCTGCTCGTCATCCCGCTGCCGGCGCCGTTCCTCGACGTCCTCATCGCGGTCAACATCGTCGGCGCGATGCTCGTGCTGCTCACGACGATGTACATCAGGAAGCCCCTCGACTTCTCGATCTTCCCGGCGCTCGTGCTCGTCATGACGCTCTTCCGGCTCGGGCTCAACGTCGCCTCCACCCGCCTCGTCCTGCGCGACGGCTACGCGGGTGAGGTCATCAACGCCTTCGGGCACTTCATCGTCGGCGGCTCGATCGTCATCGGGCTCGTCATCTTCCTCATCCTCGTCGTCATCCAGTTCGTCGTCATCACCAACGGTGCCGGACGAGCGGCGGAGGTCGGGGCGCGCTTCACCCTCGACGCCATGCCGGGCAAGCAGATGGCGATCGACGCGGACCTCAACGCCGGCGCCATCGACGACGACGAGGCCCGCCGCCGCCGCGCGGAGGTGGCCGCCGAGGCCGACTTCTACGGCGCGATGGACGGCTCAGCGAAGTTCGTCAAGGGCGACGCGATCGCCGGCATCATCACGACGGTCATCAACCTCGTCGGCGGGTTCGTCATCGGCATGGTCGAGCTCGGCATGAGCGCCGGCGAGGCCATCGAGACGTACTCACTCCTCACCGTCGGTGACGGCCTCGTCACCCAGATCCCCGCCATCCTCATGTCCGTGGCCACCGGCCTCGTCGTCACGCGGGCGACGTCGGAGTCCGACATGGGCACGACGGCCACCAACCAGATCACCCAGTCGCGCACGGCGCTGATGATCGCCGGAGGCGCCGCCATCGTGCTCGCCCTCGTGCCGGGCATCCCCAAGCTCCCGTTCCTCGCCGTCGGCGCGGTCCTCCTCGTCCTCGCGCAGCGGATGAAGACCCGGGAGGCCGAGGTCGCCGACGCCGATGCCGCCACCGAGACCGCCGCGGCGCTCCAGCCCGCCGCGGAGACGCCGGAGGCGCTCATCGAGCAGATGCGCGTCCACGCGCTCGAGGTCCTCCTCGCCCCGGACCTCGTCGACATGGTCGGCGGCTCCGCCGACCAGGACCTGCTCGGGCGGGTCCGGGCCCTGCGCCGCAAGACGGCCCTGGAGATGGGCTACGTGCTTCCCCCGGTCCGCACCCGCGACTCCGTGGACCTGCCCGCCGGCACCTACGCGATCCGGCTCTCCGGCGTCGAGGTCGCACGCGGCACGGCACCGCGCGGGCGGGTCCTCGCGCTCGGCGAGGGGCTCGAGGGCCTGCCCGGCAGCACCGTCGTCGAGCCGGTCTTCGGCCTGCCCGGCAAGTGGATCCCCACCGAGATGCGGCACAGCGCCGAGATGGCCGGGGCCACTGTCGTCGACCGCGTGTCCGTCCTCATCACCCACCTCTCCTCGGTGGCCTCCACCCACGCCGACCGGCTGCTCGGCCGCGAGGACGTGCGGGTGCTCGTCGAGGGCCTCAAACAGACCAACCCCTCGGTCGTCGAGGAGCTGGTCCCCGCGGTCCTCAGCCTCGGCGAGGTCCAGCGCGTCCTCCAGGGTCTGCTCGTGGAGCAGGTCCCGATCCTCGACCTGGGCCGCATCCTCGAGGCGCTGACCCTGCGGGCGAAGGTCTCCACCGACGCCGAGGGGCTCGTCGAGGCGGCGCGCCAGGCGGTCGCCGACATCATCGTCGACCGTCAGCGCGAGGGCGGTGTCCTGCGCGTCATCACGCTCGAGCCGGCCACCGAGCAGCTGCTCCTCGAGTCGCTGCGGCCGGGGGAGCAGGGCACGCAGATCTCGCTCGCGCCGGACCGCGTCGAGGGTCTGCTCGCCTCGCTCCGCGCCCAGGTGGAGACCCTCGAGGCGACCGGTCGCCAGGCGGTGCTCGTGTGCTCGCCGGCGATCCGCCCGGCGCTGCGCCGCGTGGCCGGGCTGGCGGTCCCGCGCCTTCCCGTGCTGTCCTACACGGAGGTGACGGGCACGTCGCTGACCATCGAGACCGTGGGAGCCGTGGGTGTCGGACAGGCGATTGCTGCTTGACGGTCCCGACCTGACCGAGCTCCTCGCGCGTGCCGAGGAGCTCGGTGGCCGGGTGGTGCGCGCCCAGCGGCTGCGCAAGGGACTGCTCATGCGCCAGTGGTACGAGGTGACCGTGGCCGTGACCGACCCGCAGGTCGCCACGCTCACGCGGCTGCCGCCCCGCCGGCCACCTGCGCCGGCCGGGCCGGCGGCCGGTCCTGCGGGCATCGACGACCTCCTCGGCGCCGCCGAGGCGGCCGAGCGGCTGGAGTCGGAGGCCAGCCGCGCGGCGCGCGCGGCGAGCGCCCGGTCGGCCAAGAGCCGGGGCGGACGGTAGGGTCGAGCGCGTGTTGGTACTGAGCCGCAAGGTCGGCGAGCAGATCGTCATCGGCGAGGACATCGTCCTCACCGTCGTCGATGTGCGCGGCGACACTGTCCGGCTGGGCATTGCCGCCCCGCGCCACGTGACCGTCAACCGCGCAGAGGTGCTCCGCGCCGTCGAGGAGGCCAACCGCGACGCGGCCAGCGCCGACGACGCCGACCTCGACACCCTGCGCAACCTCCGCCCCCCCACGCAGGACTCGTAAGCCGCCCACCGCGCACCCGTCGCCGAGTCCCCACCCCTCGCCGAGCCCACGCTCTCCTCGCCGACAACCGACTTTTCTTCCGCCGGGGAGTGCGGGACGAGAGCTCAGCCGTGGCCGTGCCCACCCGTGCTGGAAAAGGACCCACGCATAGACCTGTTCCAGCCCGCGACTCTCGTCGGGGGCGGGGATGCGGGTGTGGGGATGAATGAGGTGCCGATGAGGTAGACCGCTCAGGTTGGGCCGGATGACGCCGATGGGTGGGGGCGTGCGCAGGATGCGCACGGCCGGACCCGCGCACCGTGCGGGTTGACCCGGCGAACGGGGGGATCCTCCGTGACGCCGGTGCCAGCCTTCTGCCGGGCCTGCCACCCGACCCACAAGGAAGACCGATGTCGGCAGAACCCCTCGTCACCGCCCCCTCCCGCCGCTCCCTCCGGGACCTGTCCGTCCGCGTGAAGATCGCCGCGGCCGTCGGCGTGGTCGCGCTCGTCGCGCTCGCCATCGGTCTCGCCGGCATCTCCCAGGTCCGCAGCCTCGCAACTGCGCAGGAGGAGATGTTCAACGAGCGGGTCACCCCGCTCACCGAGCTCGCCGAGGCGCAGCGTCTGTTCTACGGCTCGCGGCTGCGGGCCAACGCGCTGCCGTTGCGACCGGCGGCGGAGCTCTCGACCTACCTCAGCGAGATCGACGAGCGCGAGACCCAGACGGTCGAGATGCTCGAGGCCTACGGGCGGTACTCCGAGGATCTCACAGCGCTGAACACCGCCATCGCCGCGGTGCAGGAGTGGCACGCCGACGTCCGCGGTGCGTGGGCCGAGGCCCTCCGCTCGGGCGACAAGACCGCCATGGAGGAGTACTACAACCAGACGCTCGGAGTCGTGGGCGAGGCTGCGGGGGAGCTCCTGACCGACGGCATGGCCCTCCAGGTGGAGCGCGCGCACGCTGACTTCGAGTCGGCCAAGGCCCAGGCCGCGAGCACGCAGGTGCTCCTCATCGCCGTGCTTCTCATCGGCCTGGCTGTCGGCATCGCGGTCGCCGTCTTCGTCATCCGCCAGATCATGCGCACCGTCGAGACCGTGCGGACCGCCGTCGAGGCTCTCGGCAACGGTGACCTCACCGCCGAGCCCGAGGTGAGCACACGCGACGAGCTCGGCCAGATGGCCGAGCACCTCGCCCGCTCGATGCGCCAGCTGCGCGGCACCGTCGGTGCGGTCAACGAGGCCGCCGTGACCATCGCCTCCGGCGCCGAGGAGCTGGCGGCGTCGACCACGCAGGTGGTCGCCGCGTCCGAGGAGACCTCCGCCCAGTCCGGCGTCGTCGCCTCGGCCGCCGAGCAGGTCAGCCAGAACGTCCACACCGTGGCGGCCGGTGCGGAGCAGATGGGCGCCTCGATCCGCGAGATCGCCCAGAGCTCCAGCGAGGCGGCCGCCGTGGCCGCGCGAGCGACCACGCAGGCCGCCGTGACGAACGAGACGGTGCAGAAGCTCGGCGCCTCGTCGATCGAGATCGGCAACGTCGTCAAGGTCATCACGACGATCGCCGAGCAGACCAACCTCCTGGCGCTCAACGCGACCATCGAGGCCGCCCGCGCGGGGGAGGCAGGCAAGGGCTTCGCCGTCGTCGCCAGCGAGGTCAAGGACCTCGCCCAGGAGACCGCGAAGGCCACGGACGACATCGCGCGCCGCATCGAGGCGATCCAGCACGACACCGAGGGCGCGGTCACCGCCATCGGCGAGATCACCGAGATCATCGGGCAGATCAACGACTACCAGATGACGATCGCCTCGGCCGTCGAGGAGCAGACCGCGACGACGAACGAGATGTCGCGCAGCGTGACCGAGGCGGCGACCGGGTCCACCGAGATCGCCGGCAACATCACCGGCATCGCGTCCGCCGCGGCGGACAACAGCACGACGATGTCGCAGATGAGCAGCGCCGTCGCCGAGCTCGCGAGCATCTCCGAGGGCCTGCGTGCCCAGGTGTCCGCGTTCCGCGTCTGAGCCACCCTCCGCCACGGGCGGGCCTGCCACACCGGCAGGCCCGCCCGTGGTGCGTTCACCCCGACGTCTCACAAACCGTGCGCGGGCACCGATGAGGAGGGAGTGCACAGGAAGTGCACAGACCGACACGGATGCATGGAGGTCCGCCGGTGGATGGCATGGATGAGATCGTCCACGAGTTCCTCGTCGAGAGCTACGAGAACCTCGACCAGCTCGACCAGGACCTCGTTGCGCTCGAGGGCGCCCCGACCTCGCGTGAGCTGCTGAGCAGCATCTTCCGCACGGTCCACACGATCAAGGGAACGAGCGGGTTCCTCGGCTACGCGAACCTCGAGAGGGTCTCCCACACGGGCGAGAGCCTGCTCGCGGAGCTCCGCGACGGTGCCCGCCAGATGGACCAGGCGACCACCGACGTGCTCCTCGCGCTCGTCGACACCCTGCGCGCGATCCTCGCCTCGATCGAGGCCGGCCGCGGTGACGACCACGACGTCGAGCCCACCATCGCGCGGATCGTCGCCGTCCAGCAGGGC
>NZ_CBCOOR010000016.1:0-82078 GCF_965111665.1 Georgenia sp. Marseille-Q6866
CCGGCTGTCGGCGCACGAGGGGTGCGAGGGCTGTCGCGAGCCGCTAGCCGAGCGGGCCGTAGAGCGCGGGAGCGGTGCGCGCCTGGGTCACCTGCTCGAAGGCGTAGGCCAGGCCCAGGAGCGTGCCCTCGGCGAAGTCGCGGCCGAGGAGCTCGAGGTTGACGCCCGCGCCGGGCACCGTGCCGTCCTCCGCGGTGGCCTGCCCCATCGGCACGCTCACCGCGGGCATCCCGGTGTTCGGGCTCAGCCGCAGGTTCGTGCCCTGCGTGCCGTACGGGGTGCCGGTGGGGTAGACGAGGGCGTCGAGCCCGTGCTCCTCGAGCAGCCCGGTGACGAGCTCCTTGCCCTGGGCGAGGGCCAGGGTGTGGCTGCCCTCGGGGCCGGCCCACGCCTCGTAGGTCTCCTCGGACACCGCCGCACGCTGCTCGTAGGTGCGCTGGCGGGAGGCGACGTAGTGGCCGGTCGCGAGGATGTCCTCGATGCTGCGCGCCGTCACCTGCGGTGCGAGGTGGTTGTCCACGTAGCTCTCGAGGTCGTGGCGGAACTCGTTGGTGCTGCCGCTCGGCTCGGCCAGGACGGCGGCGAGGCCGGCCGGCGCCTCGAGCTCGACGACCGTCGCGCCCTGCTCCTCGAGCGTGGCGCGCGCCTCGGCGAAGAGGCGGACCGTCGTCGGGTTGGTCCCGACCATCGACGGGAGGTAGCCGATCCGCGCGCCGTCGAGCGCGTCGTCGTCGAGGGCGGCGGCGTAGGAGGCCGGGACCTTCCCGGCCTGGCCGGCGGTCGCCGGGTCGGCCGGGTCGACGCCGACGACGGCGTCCAGGGCCACGGCGGCGTCGGTGACGCTGCGGGTGATCGGGCCGGCGGTGTCCTGGCTGAGGGCGAGCGGGATGATCCCGTCGCGGCTCACGAGCCCGACGGTCGGGCGGACGCCGACGAGCTGGTTGTAGGACGCCGGGACGCGGATCGAGCCGCCGGTGTCCGTGCCGAAGCCGATCCCGGCGAGGTTGGCGGCCAGGGCGGCGCCCGTCCCGCCGCTGGAGCCGCCGGCGGTCTGGCTCGTGCGGTACGGGCTGGCGACGAGGAGCGTGGAGCCGGGCTCGACGCCCGTGGAGAACTCCGAGGCGAAGCCGTAGGCGAACTCGTCGAGGCTCGCCTTGGCGAGGATCACGGCGCCGTCCTCCCGCAGCCCTTCGACCATGAAGGCGTCGGTGCCGGTGAGGTTGTCCTCCCAGCAGCCGCAGCCGCCGGTCGTGGGCATGTCGCGGGTGTTGACGTTGTCCTTGACGGCCACCGGGACCCCGAGGAGCAGGCTCGTCATCCCGTCCGAGGCGCGCTGCGCGTCGGCGGCGGCCGCGGCCTCCAGGGCGGCGGCGTTCGTCGTGATGACCGAGTTGAGGGGGCGTCCGCCGTCCTCGACGAGCGTGCGGTCGTAGGCGGCGATGCGCTCGAGGTACTCCTCGGTGAGCGCGACGGACGTCGTCACCCCGGCGTTCATCGCGGCCTGCATGTCGAGGACCGAGGCCTCGACGATCTCGAAGGGACCGTCGTCGTAGACCATCCGCTGGGAGACGGCGGCGAGGTCGGTGACGGTGAGCGTGCCGTCGCCGTCGGTGTCGGCGACCTCGCCCCAGGCGGCGACGTCGGCCGGGGAGCCGAGGTGCTCGGCCACCAGCTCGAGGTCCTCCGGGGAGACCTGGCCGTCGCCGGTGAGGTCGAGCTCGGAGTGGAAGGGCGGCAGGACCAGCGTCTCGGCCTCGAGGGGCTGGGCCTGGGCGAGGGCGGCGCCCGTGAGGACGAGCGCCCCACGGCGGGGACGGCGGCGAGGGTGCGGCGGCGGGTGCTCACAGCGCCCCCGTCCGGCGACGGACCAGCAGGGCGGCCCCGCCGATCGCGGCGAGCACGGCCGCGGCCGCGCCGAGCCCGAGGGCGTCGATGCCGGTCGACGGCAGCGAGCCACCGCCCGCGGCCGGCGGCGCGGCGGTGGGCGCGGGCGCGCCGTCGTCGTCGTCCGTGGGCGACGGCGTGGGTGCGGGCTCGGTGGGCGAGGGCTCAGGCTCGGTCGGCTCCGGCTCGGTGGGCGTGGGGGCGGGCGCGGCGACGACGACCTCCGTGCTCGCGACGGCGGGGAGGCTGGTCGTCGTGCCGTCGGCGGCGACGAGCTCGACGGACACCTCGACGGTCGTCGTGCCGGGGCCGACGGCGGTGAGCTCCACGCCTGCGGCGAGGTCACCGGCGAGGGCGGGGGAGCTGCCGAGGCGGCTGTGGACGACGGTCGCGTCCGGTCCGCTGACCTCGGTGCTGTCGAAGCCGCCGCTCGGGCCGGTGGCGCTGTCGGGGACGACGGCGAGGACCTCGGGGTCCACCTCGACGGTGAGGGCGTAGGCGTAGACGTCGGCCGTCTCGCCGAGCTCGAGCCCGAGGCTGACCGTGTCCCCGACGGCCGCGGTGGCGGGCACGGAGAGGCTGAGTCCGGTGGTCTCGGGCGCGGCGAGCGCGGGGGCGGCACTGAGGACGAGCAGGCCGGCGCACAGGGGTGCGGCGATCGCTGCTCGGCGGGGTCTGGGTGGCATGGTCCTGCCTTCCGGGTCGACGTCATCGGCGCAGACGCGCTGCGCTTCAGACGCGACGGTAGGCAGCACGTGTTTCGTCCAGGGATGCGGGATGTTACCCGCGAGTTTCGCGCTCCGGAAGGGTGCGGGCAGTGCCGCCGTCAGGTCACTCGCAGCCCACGCCGTCGCCGTCGCCGTCGAGGTGGCGGCCGTAGCCGGGGTCACCCACGCGGACGGGCGCGGCCCCGGCGGCACGTGCCTCGCGGCAGGAGGCGTAGGGGACGTCGTCGCCGGGCGCGGCAGGGGTGCCGGCCGCGGGAGCCGTCACCTCGGGGGCGGCGCCGGTCGGCAGCGGCTCCTCCGGGCAGTCGGTGAGCACCCGGACCATGGCGTCCTGCTCGGCCTGGGTGACCCACAGGCCGTAGGCGTGCTTGACGCCCACCTGGCGGGCGACGTAGGCGCAGCGGAACGGGCGGTGGGGCGGCAGCCAGGTGGCGGTGTCGCCGTCGCCCTTCTGCCCGTTGAGGGGGCCGTCGACGGCGAGGAGGTTGAGGGGGTCGTTGGCGAAGCGCACGCGCGTCTCGCCGTCCCACTGCTGCGCACCCTTCTGCCAGGCGTCCGACAGGGCGACGACGTGGTCGACCTGGACGGCGGTGCTCGTCTCGTTGCCGCGGACGAAGTCGATCGTCTCCCCGCTGAACGGGTCGGCCAGGGTCCCGGACGTCACGACGCAGGCCCGGGTGCCCGGCCGGTAGGTGAGGTCGGTGAGGTCGCGGGCGAGGATGTCGTTGCGGGAGTCGCAGCCGTTGCGGTCGGTGTCGACCCACCCGCTGCCGAAGAGCTCTCGCTCGTAGCCGGTGCGCGGGGCGCGGCCCTTGACCTCGAGCTCGCGCGCGGCGGCGAGGGCGGTGGCGGCCGCCGGCTCACCCGGCGACGGCGTCGGATCCGCGCTCGCGCTACGCGTCGGGGAGGGCGACCGGCCCGGCTCGGCACCCGGGGACCCGGGCGCCGACTCGGCGGCGGACGGTGCCGGCGGCGCCGCGAGGGGTCCGGCCGAGCCGACCGCACCGCACCCGGCGAGGAGGGTGAGAGCGAGACCGGCCACCCAGGCCGTGAGGCCGCGGGTCGTGCCGGCGGGGCGGGCAGAGGGTCGTGCGTCGTCCACGGGCTCGCTCTCACGCAGGGGCGCTCGACCGACGGGGCGTCAGGTCGGCAGGTGTCGACCCCAGTATCGGCCGGTGCGCCCGCGCCCTGAGGCAACGGCGCGCCGGGGCGCCTCAGGCGGCGGGCAGGAGCGGGAGGAGCTCGTCCCAGACGGCCCGGAGGATGTCGTTGGCCGCACCCTCGTGGTGCGCGGTGACGGTGACGACGGCCCGGTGACGGGGCAGGACGACCGAGAACTGGCCGTACTTGCCGTCGGCCCGCCACACGCCGTCGGGCGTGCACGCCCACACCTGGTAGCCGTACCCGGCCCGGGACTCGGGGTCCTCGGAGAAGCTCGAGCTGTCCGCGAGGTCGGTGTGCATCCGCTCGACGTACGCGGCGGGCACGAGCTGCGTGTCCTCCCAGCGGCCCTCCTGGAGGAGCAGCCGGCCCAGGCGTGCGTACTCGCTCGTGCGCAGGTGCAGGCCGACCCCGCCCTGGCTGAAGCCCTGCGGGCAGCGCATCCACTGCGGGTTGCGAATACCGAGCGGCGCGAACAGCCGGGGCAGGAGGTAGTCGCGCAGGTCCTCGCCGCTCACGGCGTGGACGATGCGGCTGAGCACGTAGCTGCAGCCGTTGGAGTACTCGAAGCGGGTGCCCGGCTCGGCGACGAGCTCGGAGCGGAGGAACCCGCCGAGGAGGTCGTCCTCCTCCGCCTGGCCCGGCCCCCACCAGGTGAAGGTGTTGCCGCTCGTCATCCGCAGCAGGTGGCGCACCGTCATCGCCTCGACACCGTCCGCGTGCGCCTGCCCGGGGAAGAAGCGGGTGACGGGGTCGTCGAGGTCCAGCAGGCCCTCGGCCTGCGCCATCCCGACGGCGACGGCGGTGAAGGTCTTGGACCCGGACCACAGGTGGACGGGGTCGTCGTTGCGGAACCGGTGCTCGACCGGCTCGTGGCCCTCGCGGTGCAGGTGGATCCCGTAGACCCCGAGGTTCTGCTTGGCGATGCGCAGGCGGAACCCGGTGAGCAGGGCGGCGTCGGTCGGGGGCATCGGTGTCCTCGTCGGGGTCGGGCGGCGCGTCCCACTCTACGGATCCGCACCGTGCGGGGGCCGGTAGGCTCGGCTGCTGGCGCCGCCCCGGCGCCGTGTCGGAGGCACCCATGGACGAGCTCAAGCCGCGGCTGGCGGCCGCGCTGGCGTCCCACGACCTCACGGCCGCCGCCGCCCACCTTGCCGCCGCCCCGCCCCAGGAGGTCGCTGCCGCCCTCGCGACGCTGGAGCCGGAGAGCTCCGCCGTCGCCTTCCGGCTGCTGCCCCGGCACCGCGCGCTGGCCGTCTTCGAGGGGCTCACCCCGACGGCGCAGCACGAGCTCGTCCAGCTGCTCGGCGAGGACGAGGTCGTCGCGGTGTTCGCCGGGCTCGACCCCGACGACCGGGTCGGGCTCCTCGACGAGCTCCCCGCCGCTGTCGCCACCCGCCTGCTGCGTCAGGTGGACGACGACGCCCGTGCCGCGACCGCCGTCGTCCTCGGCTACCCGCGCGGCTCGGTGGGCCGCCGGATGAGCCCGCAGTTCGTCGACGTGCGCCCCGAGCACACCCTCGGCGAGGCCCTGGACCGCGTCCGGGAGCGGGGGCACCGCTCGGAGACGATCTACACGGTCCCGGTCGTCGACGACTCGCGGCGCCTCGTCGGGGTCGTCAGCCTCCGCGACCTCCTGCTCCACGACCCCGCCGACGCCGTCGCCGACCACCTCGCCCGCCCGATCGTCGCCCACGCCGAGGAGGACGCGGAGCGGGCCGCCCGGCGGTGCGTCGAGCGGCGGGTGCTCGCGCTGCCCGTCGTCGACGGTGAGGACCGCCTCGTCGGCCTCCTCACCGTGGACGACGCCACGCGCATCGTCGCCGCCGCGGGCGACGAGGACGCCGCCCGCGCGGGTGGCGCCGAACCGCTCCACCGCCCCTACCTGCTGTCCTCGGTGCGCGCGATCACCCGGACGCGGGTCGTGTGGCTCCTCGTCCTGGGCCTGTCCGCCGTCCTCACCGTCAACGTCCTCGAGCTCTTCGAGGGGACGCTCGCCGAGCACGTCGTCCTCGCCCTGTTCATCCCGCTCCTCACCGGGATCGGTGGCAACACCGGCTCGCAGGCGGCGACGACGGTGACCCGGGCGCTGGCGACGGGGGAGGCGAGCCCGCGGGACCTCGGACGGGTGGCGTTCAAGGAGATGCGGACCGGGCTGCTGCTCGGTGCGATCCTCGGCTCGCTCGGGTGGGCGGTCGCCTCGCTCGTCTACAGCCCCTCGATCGGCACCGTCGTCGGGCTCACGCTCGTGGCCGTGTGCACCATGGCCGCGACCGTGGGCGGCACGACCCCGCTCGTCGCGCGGGCGGCGGGGGTGGACCCCGCGGTCGTGTCCACCCCGTTCATCACGACCTTCTGCGACGCCACCGGCCTGCTCGTCTACTTCACGATCGCCCGCGCCGTCCTCGGGCTCTGAGGTGTCGGTGCCACCGGCTAGGGTCGTTCCCATGGCAGTCGTCGGAGCACATGTCGACCAGACCGACCCGATCGCCGAGGCCCAGGCCCGCGGCGCGGACGCGGTGCAGCTCTTCCTCGGGGACCCCCAGGGGTGGAAGGGGCCGGAGGTTCGCTACTCCGGGGGTGCCGAGGCCCTGCGGGCGGCGGCTGCCGACGCCGGGATCGCCCTGTACGTCCACGCTCCCTACGTCCTCAACGTCGCGACGACGAACAACCGGATCCGCATCCCCAGCCGCAAGCTCCTCCAGAAGCAGGTCGACGCCGCGGCCGAGATCGGGGCCGCCGGCATCATCGTCCACGGCGGCCACGTCCTCGCCTCCGACGACCCCGCGACCGGCTTCGACAACTGGCGCAAGTGCATCGACCAGCTCGACGCCAAGGTGCCGGTCCTCATCGAGAACACCGCCGGCGGCACGCGGGCGATGGCGCGCGGCGTGGAGCGCCTGGAGCAGCTGTGGGCCGCGGTCATGGAGGCCGACGGCGGCGCGGACGTCGGTTTCTGCCTCGACACCTGCCACGCCTACGCCGGGGGCGAGGAGCTGGCCGGGCTGGTCGAGCGGGTGCGAGCGGTCACCGGCCGCATCGACCTCGTCCACGCCAACGACAGCCGCGACGCCTTCGACTCCGGCGCCGACCGGCACGCCAACCTCGGTCAGGGCAGCCTCCCGCTCGAGGACCTCGCCGCGCTGCTGCGCGAGGCGGGCGCACCGGTGGTCGTCGAGACGCCCGGTGGCGCCGAGGAGCACCGCACCGACATGGCCTGGGTGCGCGAGCAGCTCGGCTGACCCCGAGAGATCCGGCTCCCGGCGGGAGGGATTCCCCTCGCCGAGAGCCGGAGACATCAGGCGCGGCGGGCCTGGCGGTAGCGGCGGATCAAGGCATTGGTCGAGGAGTCGTGCGTGAGCTCGGGCTCCTCGTCCGCGCTGAGCTCGGGCCCGATGGCCTTGGCGAGCACCTTGCCCAGCTCCACGCCCCACTGGTCGAAGGAGTTGATGCCCCACACGACGCCCTGGACGAAGACCTTGTGCTCGTAGAGCGCGACGAGCTGGCCGAGCACCGCGGGCGTGAGCCGCGGCGCGAGGACGAGCGTCGTGGGGGAGTTGCCGGCGAAGGTCTTGTGCGCGACGAGCTCCTCGGCCGCGCCCTCCGCGCGCACCTCCTCAGCCGTCTTGCCGAAGGCCAGCGCCTCGGCCTGGGCGAGGAGGTTGGCGGTGAGCTGGTCGTGGTGGCCGGGGACGTCGTCGGCGGGGTGGACGAAGCCGATGAGGTCGGCCGGCACGGTCTGGGTGCCCTGGTGGATGAGCTGGTAGAAGGCGTGCTGGCCGTTGGTACCCGGCTCGCCCCACACGACCGGTCCCGTCTGCACGGCGACGGGTGCGCCGTCGAGGGTGACGGACTTGCCGTTGGACTCCATGTCGAGCTGCTGGAGGTAGGCGGGGAACCGCGAGAGGTACTCGCTGTAGGGGAGCACCGCGTGGGTCGCGCAGCCGCGGAAGTTGCGGTGCCACACGCCGATGAGGGCGAGCAGGACCGGCAGGTTCCGCTCGAGCGGGGCACTGCGGAAGTGGGTGTCCATCGCGTGGAACCCGGCGAGCATGTCGCGGTAGTGGTCCGGGCCGACGGAGATCATGAGCGAGAGCCCGACGGCGGAGGTCATCGAGTATCGCCCGCCCACCCAGTCCCAGAAGCCGAACATGTTCGCGGTGTCGATGCCGAACTCCGCGACCTTCTCGCCGTTCGTCGACACCGCGACGAAGTGCTTGGCGACGGCGGAGCGGTCGCCGATGGCGGCGACGAGCCACTCCCGGGCGGTCGTCGCGTTGGTGATCGTCTCGATCGTCGTGAAGGTCTTCGAGGCGACGACGAAGAGCGTCTCCTCCGGGTCCGCACCGGCAAGGACGGGGGCGATGTCGTCGCCGTCGACGTTGGAGACGAACTCGCAGGTGATGGCCGGGTCGGCGTAGGGGGCGAGGGCGATCGTCGCCATCTTCGGACCGAGGTCGGAACCCCCGATGCCGATGTTGACGACGCGGGTGATGCGCTTTCCGGTGTGGCCGCGCCACTGCCCGCTGCGCACCTGCTCGCTGAAGGCCGCCATCCGGTCCAGGACCTCGTGGACGTCGGCGACGACGTCCTGGCCGTCGACGACGAGCTCGGTGTCCCGCGGCGCGCGCAGCGCCGTGTGGAGCACGGCCCGGTCCTCGGTCGTGTTGATGTGCTCGCCGCGGAACATCGCCTCGGCGCGCTCGGGCACGCCGGCCGCGCGGGCGAGGTCGACGAGCAGGCGCAGGGTCTCGTCGCTCACCCCGTTCTTGGAGTAGTCGACGTACAGGTCACCGGCCTCCACGGCCAGCCGCTCCCCGCGCTGCGGGTCGGCGGCGAACAGCTCGCGGAGCGTCGTGCCGGCGGTGGCGGCGGCGTGCTCCTCGAGTGCTGCCCACTGCGGTGTGGTCGAGATGTTTTGTGGCTGGGACACAGCTGCTGCTCCAGGGGACTCGGTGGATGGCTGCCCTCATCATGGCGCGTGCGAGCGCCCGGCGCGACGGCCGTTCGGCCCGCGGGTCAGTCGGTGCGCTCGACCCGGGCGAGGGAGTCGACGGCCCGCTCGAGGGAGAGCACGACGCCGTCGTAGAGCACCTGGTCGTCCGTCCGCGGCGCGGCGCTGCGCGCGTCCTGGACGGCGTCCGAGGCGTGGGCGCTCGACAGCGGCGTCTCGTCCGAGGCGACGTGCGGGTCGGCCGTCCCTGCCGGCGTCGTGTTCTCCAGCGCCGCGGAGATCGTCCGCAGCGCCGCGCACACGCGCTCGCCGCTCTCCCCGGCGAGTACCTCCGAGCGGTCCACTCGCCCCGCGCCGACGTCGCTGAGCAGGAGGTCGGCGAGGTCGCTGACGACGAGGCCCAGCCGGTCGAGCACCCGCGCCTCCTCCTGCAGCGCGCCGATCGACCCGCTGTACCGGCGGGCGCGCCGGTTGCGGTGTGCCGCCTCGCCGACCTCCGCCACGGCCGTGTGCATCTGCGCGCGCTCCCGCGGCGACGACGCGTGCTCCCGCTCCCAGTCCGCCAGGCTCGGCAGCTCCGTGGACCGGATGAGGTCGGCGAGCTCGCCGAGGTCGGCGGCCAGGGTGTGCCGGAAGCGGGCGACGGTGGCCTGCGCCGGCGCGAGGGGCAGGGGCGGCAGGACCGCGTTGACCGCGATGCCGATGAGCGCGCCGAGGAGGGTGAGACCGGCGTAGGCCCCCACGTAGGTGGCCTCGCCGTGGCCCACGATGAGGGTGAAGAGCGCCGCCGTGGGCACCCAGCTGCCCATCGCGCCCAGGCGGCCCCAGCCCGCGAGCACGACGGCGGGCACGATGACGATCGCGACGGCGAGCGGCCCCCGCACCGGGAGGAATTCGACCACCCAGCCCACGGCGCCGCCGACGGCGATCGCGGCGACGGACTGGAGGGACTCGCGCACCGAGCCCGCGAGCGTGAAGGTCGTGGCGATGACGGCACCGAAGGGCGCGTAGTACGGGAAGTCGGCCGCCGGCCCGGGGAGCACCCCGGCGACCGCCCAGGCGAGCGAGGCGGCCACGGCGGCGCGAATGGCGACCGCCCAGCGCGGGTTGCGGCGCCACTGCTCGCGCCACCACCACACGCGGGTGACGTCGCGCGGCAGCTGGACCCGCTGGCGCCACTGGAGGGACGCGCCGCGGTTCGGGACACTCATCGGGCCTGCAGCCCCCGGGTGGCCGGCCCCTCGAGGAGCTCCCCGTCCGCGGCGAAGCGCGAGCCGTGGAGCGGGCAGTCCCAGCTGCGCTCCTCGTCGTTCCACCGGACGACGCCACCGAGGTGCGGGCACACCGCGGAGACCGAGCGCGTGACGCCGTCGACCGTCGAGACCGCGACCGGGTGCAGGCCCCGCCGGACCACGCAGCCCATGCCCTCGGCGGGGGTGTCGTCGGTGGTCGCCTGCGTCGGGTCCGGCTCGGTCTCCTCCGCCGGACCGCCGCCCGGCTCGGGGTTGGTGAGGGCGCGGGCGTAGCCGCCCGCCAGCTGCGCGGCAGCACCGGCGTTGAGCCGCACGGCCTCGGCCAGGCCGGTCATCTCCCGGCGGCGCCAGCTGCGGTAGGCGTCGCCCCACTCGGGCAGGCCCTCGGTGAGGTACCCGGCGAGGACGTGCGCGGCGGCGACCGCGTTCGTCATGCCCCACTTGGCGAAGCCCGTGGCCACGAGGGCCCGGGAGTCGCGCGGCAGGAGCGGGCCGACGTAGGGCAGCTCGTCGACCGGGTGGTAGTCCTGGGCGGACCAGCGGGCGACGACGCGCGAGTCGGGGAACCAGCGCCGCGCCCAGGTGAGGAGGTTCTCCACCCGCGCACGCGGGGAGTCGGCCCGCCCCACGACGTGGGAGGCCCCGCCGACGATGACGATCTCGCCCTCCTCGGCGGGCACGGTGCGGACCGAGCGGGTGGGGGCACCGGCGGTGATGGACATCTGCAGGCCGGTGGGCTCCGGCACGGCCAGGGCGAGGGAGTAGGAGCGCTGCGGCTCGAGGCGGGCGAAGTAGCCACCGCGGTCGGCGAAGGGGATGCCGGTCGCGAGGACGACGCGCTCGGCGTGCACGGTGCCGCGCGTGGTGACGACCGCCCCGTCCCTGCCGTGCGCGTCCGTGACGCGGGCCGCGGTGCGCACGACCACCCCCGCCGCCTCCGCCTCGACGACGAGGGCCGCGAGCACGTCCACCGGGTCCACCTGGACCTGCTCGGGCAGCCAGCTGCCCTCGAGCGCCGGGAAGGGCGCGTCGAAGGACTGCCGCCACTCGACGGGCAGTCCCGCGGACAGTGCGGCCTCGTGCTCGGCGTGCGCTGCCGGCAGCTGCTGGGGCCCGGCGGCGTAGGTGACGGCGGCGCGCCGCTGGACCGGGACGTCGTGGCGCGCGCACTCCGCGAGCAGCCACTCCTGGCCCAGCCGGTTCCCGGCGACGTACTTGCCGAGCAGCTCGGGACCGTGGAGGCGCTCGATCGCCGACAGTCGGGTCCCCTGGAGGAGGGAGACCTTGGCGGTGGAGTGGCCGGTCGTGCCCGCCCCGACGTAGCGGGCCTCGAGGACGACGACGGACAGGCCCGCGCGGGCGAGCAGCACCGCCGTCGCCAGTCCTGTCAGCCCGGCGCCGACGACGGCGACGTCGTACCGTCCGCCGACCGGCTCGGTCGCGAGCCGCTCACCCCCCGGAACCGTGCGCGACGCCGATGCCAGCCACAGTGAAGTCATGTCCCTCTCCGTCCAGTCCGTGCGTCGTGCGCACCGCCGCGGCGACGACGTCGCTCAGGCTCCCGGTGCGCTCCAGCTCCCGCCGCTGCCGGTCGGCGCCTGTGCCGACCTCTCGCAGACGGGCTACGCCCTCCTCGACGAGGGCGAGGTCGTCGTCCGCCTCCCGCAGTGCCGGGCGGACGTGGTCGACGAGAGCGCCGACCACCTCCGCCGCGGGCAGCGGGCGGCTCGTGCCAGGGTCGAGCAGGTCACCGGACACGCCGAAGCGGCTCGCCTGCCAGGTGGCCAGACGCAGCATCTGGGTCGGCACCGGTGGGGCCGCCTTCCCGGCCTCCCACTCCTCGGCGGCGGTCTGGACCAGGGCGCGGCACAGGGCGGCGACGACGACGGCGTCGCGCGGGTCCTGGCACACGTCCGCCGCGCGGAACTCCAGGGTGGGGTAGGTGCGTGAGGGCCGGGCGTCGAGGTAGACCATGCCCTCGTCCAGGACGACGCCGCTCGCGAGCATGGCCTCGACGCGCTCGCGGTAGGCGCGGTGCGACCCGAAGAGGTCCGGGGGACCGGCGGCGGGCCAGCGGCCCATGACCTGCGCGCGGTAGCTGGCGTAGCCGGAGTCCTCCCCCTGCCAGTACGGGGAGTTGGCGCTCACGGCGAGGAGCGTGGGCAGCCACACACGCACCCGGTCGAGGACGGCGACGGCCTCCTCGGGGGACTCGACGGCGACGTGGACGTGGCAGCCGCAGACGAGCTGCTCGCTGCCGAGCCGGCCGAAGTGGTCGACGATCCGGCGGTAGCGCTCGGCCGGCGCGGCCAGGGTCTCCACCGGGAAGGGGGAGGTGCCGAGGGCGACGGCGCGGGCCCCCTCGCGGCGGGCGGCCGACTCGGCGTGGGCCCGCCAGGAGACGAGCTCCTCCTGGAGGTCGAGGAGGTGGTGGTGGGGCGCGGTCCCCGTCTCGACCTGCTGACGCTGCAGCTCACCGTCGAGCGAGGAGCCGGCCGCACCGGGCGCCCCTGCCGGTCCAGGGCCGTCCGGGGCGGCGTCCCCGATGACGTCCGCCCGCCGCAGCACCTGCTGGGCCACGGACACCGCCTGACCCGTGCCGCTGCCGACGAGCAGCAGCTCTTCCTCCACACCAACTGTCCTCATCCGGCCAGTGTGTCGCGGGGGCGCCCGGTCGGCACGGCGGGCGGCACACTGGTGGCGTGGCCCTCACCGATCTCTCCGCGCTCCTCGCCGCACCGCCGCCACTGCCCGTCGCCGAGGGCCTGGAGGAGCTCGTGCGGGCGGTGCGGTCCGGGGGCACCGCCGTCCTGCAGTCCCCGCCGGGCAGCGGGAAGACCACGCTCGTGCCGCCCGCGCTCGCCGTCGCCCTGGGCGGCAGGGTCGTCGTCACCCAGCCCAGGCGCATCGCCGCGCGGGCCGCGGCACGCCGCCTCGCCGGCCTTCTCGGGCAGCCGGTCGGCCGCGTGGCCGGCTTCTCCGTGCGCGGCGAGCGGCAGGTGGGCGAGGAGACCCTCGTCGAGCTCGTCACCGCCGGCACGCTCCTGCGCCGTCTCCAGCGCGACCCGGAGCTGCCGGGCGTGAGCGCCGTCGTCCTCGACGAGGTGCACGAGCGCCAGATCGACTCCGACCTCCTCCTCGCCATGCTCGTCGAGGCCCGCGCGACGCTGCGCGAGGACCTCGCGCTCGTCGCGATGTCGGCCACGGTCGAGGCGGACCGGGTCGCGGCGCTCCTCGGCGAGGGCACCGCCGTCGTCACGGTCCCCGGTGCGCTCCACCCGGTCGGGACGGAGTGGTGCCCCCCGCCGCGCGCCGCGCCACGGCTGACGCCGCGGGGCACCAGCCCGGAGTTCCTCGCGCACGTCGCCGGCGTCACCCGCCGGGCCCTGGCCGAGCAGGACGGTGACGTCCTCGTCTTCCTGCCCGGCGCGCGCGAGGTCGACGACGTCGTCCGGCGCCTGCGCGGCGGCGACGTCGACGTCCTCGCCCTCCACGGGCGCCTGCCGGCCGCCGAGCAGGACCGGGCGCTGCAGCCCGCCACCCGGCGCAGGGTCGTCGTCTCGACGGCGGTGGCCGAGTCCTCGCTCACCGTGCCGGGGGTGCGGGTGGTCGTGGACGCCGGGCTGGCGCGCGAGCCGCGGACCGACCACCACCGCGGGCTCGCCGGTCTCGTCACCCGCAGCGTGAGCCAGGCGGGGGCGGAGCAGCGCGCCGGCCGTGCCGGGCGGCAGGGGCCGGGCACCGTCTACCGGTGCTGGTCCGCTGCCGAGCACGCCATGCTCGCGCGCCACCCCGAGCCGGAGATCGCGACCGCAGACCTCGCCGGACCGATGCTCGAGCTGGCCCTGTGGGCGCCCCGGGCGGGGTGGGCCTGGCGCTCCTCGACCCGCCGCCGGCCCCGGCGGCCGCTGCGGCGACCGGGCTGCTCACCGAGCTCGGCGCGCTGGACGCCGACGGCGCGGTCACCGCGCGCGGGCGGGCGATCGCGGACGTCGGGGCGGACCCGCGGCTGGCGCGCGCCCTGCTCGACGGCGCGGGCGTGGTCGGTGCGCGGACCGCGGCGGAGGTCGTCGCGATGCTCGCCGAGGACGCGGGCGCGGGCGACGCGGACCTCACCGCCGCGCTGCGGCGCCTCCGCGCCGGGGGCCGCAGCGCCTGGCGGCGGAGGCCGACCGCTGGGAGCGGCTCGCCTCCCGGCGCGGCGGCCAGGACGCGCGCCCCGGCGACCGTGTCACCCAGCTCGACCTCGCCGTCGGCCTCGTCACCGCCCTGGCCCACCCCGACCGCGTCGGCCGCCGCCGGGCGGACAGCGAGCACTACCTCCTGGCCGGGGGAGCCGGCGCACGCCTCACCGGCGGGCCGCTGGCCGGCAGCGAGTGGCTCGCCGTCGCCGACGCCACCCGAGCACCGGGCCAGACCGACGCCCTCATCCGCTCGGCGGCCCCGATCGACGAGGCCACCGCCCGGGAGGCCGCGGCCGGGCTGCTGCGGACGGTGGACGACGTCGCGTGGCGTGACGGCCGGCTCGTGGCGCGCCGGGTGGAGCGGCTGGGCGCGATCGAGCTCGCGAGCGAGCCGCTCCACCGGCCCTCCCCGTCGCTGGTGGCGGCCGCCGTGCAGGACGGGCTGCGCCGCGAGGGCCTCGGCCTCGTGCCGTGGCCACCCGGCGCGGTGTCCCTGCGCCGTCGCCTTGCCTTCCTCCATGCCGCCCTCGGCGCGCCGTGGCCCGACGTGTCCGACGTCGCGCTGCTCGAGCGGGTGGAGCAGTGGCTCGGACCGGACCTCGCCGGGGTGCGCAGCAACCGGGACCTGGCCCGGGTCGACACGACGACGGCGCTGCGGCGGCTGCTCCCGTGGCCCGAGGCGGGCCGGCTGGACGAGCTCGCCCCCGAGCGGGTCACCGTCCCGACGGGTGCGGCGCTCCGGGTCGACTACTCCGACCCCTCTCGCCCCACGCTCGCGGCCCGCATCCAGGAGGTCTTCGGCTGGCGGGGCGCGCCGGCGGTCGCCGGTGGACGGGTGCCGCTCGTGCTCGAGCTGCTCTCCCCGGCGCGCCGTCCCGCGGCCGTGACGGCCGACCTCGCCGGGTTCTGGCGCACCGGCTACCCGCAGGTGCGGGCCGAGCTGCGGGGGCGCTACCCCCGCCACCCGTGGCCCGAGGACCCGGCCACGGCGGCGCCCACCACCCGCACGACGAAGGGCCGGCGCGCCTAGCCGTCACCGCGCCCCACCGAGGGCGGGCTGCTAGCCGTCGCCGCGCTCCGCCGAGCCCCGGACGGGGGAGGGGGACATGGACACCCGGTGGAGGGGCAGGGCGTCGGGGTCGTTCTCCCGCAGCCACACGACGAGGTGCTCGCGCACGTCGCAGCGCAGGGTCCAGTCGTCGTCGGTGTTCGCGGCCGTGACGAGCGCGCGCACGGTGACGTGGCCGCCGGTGGAGTCGGTGACGACGAGCGACCTCGCCCGCCCGTCCCAGGCGGGGTGCTGGGCGACGTACCGCTCGAGCTCGGTACGCATCGCCGGGACGTCCACGCGCCAGTCGAGCTCGAAGTACACGACGCCGGTGACCGTGTCACCGGTGCGGCTCCAGTTGATGAAGGGCTGGGAGGTGAAGTACGTCGAGGGCAGCACCTTGTGCCGCTCGTCCCAGATGCTGACGACGACGTAGGTCAGCGTGATGTCCTCGACGGTGCTCCACGTGCCGTCGACCTCGACGATGTCCCCGATCCGCACCGCGTCGGTGAAGGCGATCTGGAGCCCGGCGAAGAGGTTGCCGAGGCTGCTCTGCGCCGCGATGCCGACGACGACGCTGAGGAGGCCGGCGGAGGCGAGGATCGTCGCGCCCACCTGCTCGACGCCGGGGAAGGTCAGGAGGACCATCGCGACGCCGAGGACGACGAAGGCCGCGTTGACCAGGCGCTGGATGAGCAGCATCTGGGTGGCCGTACGGCGCCGGTCGCGGTCGTCCTCCTTGCGGGCGACGACGCGCCGCTGGGTGTGCTCGAGCCAGGCGACGACGATGGTGGCGGCGAACCACACCGCCGAGGCGATGGTGAGCACGAGGAGCACGTGCAGCCCGACGTCCCGCACCGAGCCGCGCTCGGCGGTCGCCGCGAAGGAGATCCGCAGGGAGATCGCCAGGAGCAGCGCCGCGAGGGGTCGGCGCACCCGCCGCCAGCCCTGCCGCAGGCCGGGCACCCTGGCCCGGTACCGGTTGATCACCCGGTCGACGACGAGCATGACGACGATGACGACGGCGGCTGCCGCGGCGACGGCGACGACCCACCTGAGGAACGGCCAGAACTCATCCATGGTCTAGGCCTAACAGACGCGGGGCCCCTACTGCGAGGCGTGCTCGGTGAAGGGGCCCATGATCGGGTTCCACGGTCGCACGGTGCGCTGAGTGATGAGGTGGGCCTTGAGGAAGGGGTCGTCGTCGAGGAGGCGCTGGGCGCCCTCGACGTCCTGCGCGACGACGAGGAGCAGCGCGCCAGGGGCGGCGTTGTCCAGCCACGGGCCGGAGGCGAGGAGGGATCCCTCGTCCAGCAGCCCCTGGAGGAACTCCCGGTGGCTGGGCCGCACGGCGGCCAGGTCGTCGGTGCGGCTGGTGTCGTAGGTGTACTCGACGGCGAAGGCGCTCATGCGACCCCAGGCTAGTCGCCCGGGCGCCGCTCAGCCCCCGGGCCCTTTTCCCGAGCCGAGCGCTGAGTTGTTCAGCCGCCGGGGATGGCGCAGGCGTCGGCGACGTCGGTGACCACCTGCGGGCGGGTGGCGGCCGGCGGCCTGGACCCGGCCTCCCAGTCGGCGCCGGTGAGCACCGGCTGCTCCTCGAGCGCCGTGAGCTCGGCGGGGTTGAAGACCCGTGAGCGGGTGAGGAAACGGACGCCGTGGGGGCCCTCGACGCTGAAGCCGGCGCCGCGGCCGGGCACGACGTCCAGGACGAGCTGGGTGTGCTGCCACACGTCGAACTGCTGCGGGGAGATCCACACGGGCACGCCGTCGGGGTCGGACGGCGCGTCGGGCAGCACCTGTCCGGTGAACAGCCGCAGGTCGAGGACACCGAGGAGCACCTCACGGTCGCCCACGAGGAACTCACCCTGCGGGTAGCACATGGGGGAGGAGCCGTCGCAGCAGCCGCCCGACTGGTGCATCATCAGCGGGCCGTGCTCGTCGCGGAGGCGGTCGAGCAGCTCGGCGGCGGCGGGCAGGGCCACCACCCGCGGCACAGTCACGTCCATCGGGGCTCCTTCCCGGTGGGTGGCCGGGGCCGCCGCACGGCGACCCCGGCCTGCGGTCTAGAAGAAGCCCTGCGCGCCGGGCGCGTAGGACACGAGCAGGTTCTTCGTCTGCTGGTAGTGCTCGAGCATCATGAGGTGGTTCTCGCGCCCGATGCCCGACTGCTTGTAGCCGCCGAAGGCCGCGTGCGCCGGGTACTGGTGGTAGGTGTTCGTCCACACCCGCCCCGCCTGGATCGCGCGGCCCGCCCGGTACATCGTGTCCGCGTTGCGGCTCCACACCCCGGCGCCCAGGCCGTAGAGAGTGTCGTTGGCGATCTCGATGGCGTCGTCGAAGTCCCTGAACGTCGTCACCGACAGGACGGGCCCGAAGATCTCCTCCTGGAAGACGCGCATCTTGTTGTGGCCCTTGAAGACGGTCGGCTGGATGTAGAAGCCACCGTCCAGGCCCTCGACGGTGTCGACGTCGCCACCGATGAGCACCTCGGCACCCTCCTGGCGGCCGATGTCGAGGTAGCTGCGGATCTTCTCGTACTGGTCGGAGGACGCCTGCGCGCCGACCATCGTCGTCGGGTCCAGCGGGTGGCCGCGCTTGACGGCCTGGACGCGGGGCAGCGCCCGGGCCATGAACTCGTCGTAGATCGACTCGTGGATGAGGGCGCGCGACGGGCAGGTGCACACCTCGCCCTGGTTGAGGGCGAACATCGTGAAGCCCTCGAGCGCCTTGTCGAGGTACTCGTCGTCCGCCGCCATGACGTCGGGGAAGAAGACGTTGGGGGACTTGCCGCCGAGCTCGAGGGTGACCGGGATGATGTTCTGGGTGGCGTACTGCATGATGAGGCGCCCGGTGGTCGTCTCGCCGGTGAAGGCGATCTTCGCGATGCGCGGGTTGGACGCGAGCGGCTTGCCGGCCTCGAGGCCGAAGCCGTTGACGATGTTGAGGACGCCGTCGGGCAGCAGGTCCCCGATGAGGGTCATGAGGTAGAGGATCGAGGCGGGCGTCTGCTCGGCCGGCTTGAGGACGACGGCGTTGCCGGCCGCGAGCGCGGGCGCGAGCTTCCACGTGGCCATGAGGATGGGGAAGTTCCACGGGATGATCTGCCCGACGACGCCGAGCGGCTCGTGGAAGTGGTAGGCGACCGTGTCCTCGTCGAGCTGGGAGATCCCGCCCTGCTGGGCGCGCAGGGCGCCGGCGAAGTAGCGGAAGTGGTCGATCGCGAGGGGGATGTCGGCGTTGAGGGTCTCGCGGACCGGCTTGCCGTTCTCCCACGTCTCGGCGACGGCCAGATTCTCGAGGTTCTCCTCCATGCGGTCGGCGATGCGGTGGAGGATGAGGGCCCGCTCGGCGACCGAGGTGCGGCCCCAGCCGGGGGCGGCGGCGTGCGCGGCGTCCAGCGCGAGCTCGATGTCCTCGGCGGTGCTGCGGGCCACCTCCGTGAAGGTCCTGCCGTCCACGGGGCTGGGGTTGGCGAAGTACTGGCCCTTGACCGGTGGCACCCACTGGCCGCCGATGTAGTTGTCGTAGCGCTTCTCGTAGCTCATCACCGCGCCGTCGGTGCCGGGTGCGGCGTAGACGGTGGACTGCGGGGCCGCGGTGTCCTGGGGGGTGTCGGTCTCGATGGTCATGAACGAGTACTCCCTCGTGTCTCGATCTGCCGGAGGTAGCCGGAGGCGGCTCCACGTTGAGCCGCCCGCCTCGACGATATGTCGTGGATCACGTCCTGGGAAGAGGCGGGACCTTCCCGGCGTTGAGCCTGCTGCCCACCACTCCGGGAGGACACCGCCATGCCCCAGCAGACCGTCACCCACCCCGCCGACCTGCCCACCGTCGTCGCCGGCCCGTCGGCCGCCGCCAGCGCCTTCGACCCCGCCGCGACGCCGGAGGAGGAGCTCGAGCGCCAGGTCCGTGCCTACGTCGAGCTCGGCTTCCCCGCGCTCCTCGGCACCGACGAGGCGGGCCTGCGCGCCCTCGTCGAGCCGCTGCGTGCGCAGCTGCCGCCCGCCGGTGCACCGACGTCCGTGCCGCCCGAGGACCACGTCCCGCTCGTCCTCGTGCTCGCGCTCCCGCGGCCGGGCGACGCGGTCCCGGCCATGCGGCTGGGAAAGCGCAGCGGCGTCAGCGTCATCGACGACGACGAGCTCGCCACCTACCGCCCGGTGGTCGACGTCCCCGACCGGCCGGCCTACCTCCTGCGCGACGTCGACAGCGGCTCCCGCTTCCTCAGCGTGACGCCGGAGGACGCGGTGGTCGCCCTCCGTGCGGAGGGCAGGCGCCCGCTCACCGTCGCCGAGGGGCTCGCGCTCGTCGTGCTGCGCCCGGACATGCTGCGCCCGGGCCGCTGCTTCTCCCTCGCCGGCTCGCGCACCGGCACCAACCAGCGCGTGCCCGCGGTGTGGATCTCCGAGCGCCGGCCCAAGCTCGGCTGGTGCTGGGACCGCAACCCCCACACCTGGCTGGGAACAGCCTCGACCCCAGCCTGACCACCCCAGCCCCCGGCCCCAACCCCGCTCGTCGAGTACGCACATCCGGTCACCAGCAAGCGCTTCCCCGGCGCCGCTGGTGACCGCATGCTGCTCGCGGGGCCGGTGCGGGGGCTCGCGGCGGGCTAGTCCGACGGGCGGCGGCGCAGGGCCTTGGTCTGGCTGCGCCGCGTCTTGGCCTCGACGCGGCGCCGCTGCGCGCCGCGGGAGGGCTTCGTGGGCCGGCGCTTCGGTGGCGGGGGAGCCAGCGCCTCCCGCAGCGCCTGCGCGAGGCGCTCCGCGGCGGCCTCGCGGTTGCGCAGCTGGGAGCGGTGCTCGCTCGCGGGCACGGTGAGCCGTCCGTCCACCAGCCGCCCCGCGAGGGCCTCGAGCACCCGGGCCCGCTGGTGCTCGCTCAGGGCGGGCGTCGCGGCAAGGTCGACGCTCAGCTCCGCGCGGGAGTCGGTCGTGTTGACGCTCTGCCCACCGGGTCCCGAGGACCGGGAGAAGCGCCACTGCAGCTCCTCCTCACGCAGCGTGACGGAGGACGTCACGCGCAGGTCACCGGCCATGTCCCCAGCCTCTCACCCCCACCCCTCCACCTGCGTCGAGCGCTGACTTGTTCCGGCGGAACAACTCAGCGCTCGGCGCAAGGGGAGCGCGGGAGGGAGGTCGTCGCGTGGCCTCGGCCCGCCGTGACGTGCTTTGCTCCTCCCCGTGAGCAACCTGACCCGGACCGAGACCCGTCGGCGCGCCGAGCAGCTGACCCTCCACGCCCTCACCGTCGAGCTGGACCTGCGTGCCGCCCGCGACCGGGACGTCGCGACCTTCCCGACGACGACGACCCTGCGGCTGTCGAGCACCTCGACCACGACGTGGCTGGACTTCCTGGGCCCGCGCGTGCACGCCGTCGTCGTCGACGGGCAGGAGCAGGTGGTGCGGGTGGCCGACGGGCGCGTCGCCGTCGACGGGCTGCGGACGGACGGGGAGTCGACCGTCGTCGTGCGCGGGGAGGCCGCGTACTCGCGCACGGGGGAGGGGATGCACCGCTTCGTCGACCCCGTCGACGGCGAGACCTACCTCTACACGCAGTACGAGCCGGCCGACGCGCGCCGGGTCTTCACCTGCACCGAGCAGCCCGACCTCAAGGCGCCGTCCACCTTCGTCGTCACGGCGCCGGCCGAGTGGCAGGTGCTGTCGAACTCGGTGGCCGAGTCCGTCGTCGACGGCGAGGACGGCTCGCGGACGTGGACCTTCGCCCCTACCCCGCCGCTGTCGACGTACATCACGGCCGTCGTCGCCGGGCCCTACCACCGCGCCGAGGGGCACTGGTCGCGTGAGCTGGCCGACGGGAGCACCCTCGAGGTCCCGCTCGGCCTGTGGTGCCGCGCGTCGCTGGCGCCCTACCTCGACGCCGACGAGTTCCTCGAGGTCACCCGCCAGGGCCTGGACCTCTTCCACGACGCCTTCGACTACCCCTACCCGTGGGGCAAGTACGACCAGGTCCTCGTGCCCGAGTACAACCTCGGCGCGATGGAGAACCCCGGCCTGGTGACCTTCACCGAGAAGTACCTCTTCCGCTCCCAGGCCACCGAGGCCCAGCGCGAGGGCCGCGCGACGACGATCCTCCACGAGATGGCGCACATGTGGTTCGGGGACCTCGCGACCATGCGCTGGTGGGACGACCTGTGGCTCAAGGAGTCCTTCGCCGACTACATGGGCACCTACGCCACGGCCACCGCCACCCGCTTCACCGGCGCGTGGACGAGCTTCGCGCTGCGCCGCAAGGCCTGGGCCTACCGGCAGGACCAGCTGCCCACGACGCACCCCGTCGTCGCCGACATCCCCGACCTCGAGGCCGCCAAGCAGAACTTCGACGGCATCACCTACGCCAAGGGCGCCTCGGTGCTCAAGCAGCTCGTCGCCTTCGTCGGTCCCGAGGCCTTCCTCGCCGGGGCGCGGACCTACTTCAGCCGGCACGCCTACGGCAGCACGACGCTGCCGGACCTCCTCGCGGCGCTGGAGGAGGCGTCCGGGCGGGACCTGTCCGCGTGGAGCGGGCAGTGGCTCGAGACGACCGGCCCGTCCACGCTCACCGCCGAGCTCGAGACGGCCGATGGCACCGTAGCGGCGTTGCGCGTGCGCCAGGACGACGACGGCGGCGTGCTGCGCGACCACCGGCTCGTCGTCGGGTGCTACTCGAGCGACGACGACGGCGGCCTTGTCCGCACGCACCGGTTCGTCATCGACGTGTCCGGTCCCGTCACGGAGCTGCCCGAGGCGGCCGGCATCCCGGTGCCCGAGCTCGTCCTCGTCAACGACGACGACCTCACCTACGCCAAGGTCCGCCTCGACGAGCGGAGCACCGCCACCGCGCTGCGGGCCGCCGGCACGATCGGGGAGTCGCTGTCCCGGGCGGTGCTGTGGTCGGCGCTGTGGAACGCGACCCGTGACGGCCTGCTGCCGGCCGCGGCCTTCCTCGACGCCGTCGTGTCCCAGCTGCCGGCGGAGCGGGAGGTCGGCATCGCCCGCGACCTGCTCGCCCACGCGGCGAGCGCCGTCGAGCGCTACCTGCCCGTCTCGCAGCGCGACGGGGCCCGGGCGCTGCTCGCGGAGGAGGCGTACGCCCAGCTCGGGCGGCACGAGGCCGGCTCCGGGCTGCAGCTGGTGTGGGCGCGCGCCTTCGCCGACGCCGCGGCACGCTCACCGGAGGCCGCCGGCCGGGTGCGCACGGTGCTCGCCGGTGACGTGCCCGGGCTGCAGCTGGACCCGGAGCTGCGGTGGTCTCTGTGGCAGGCGCTCACCGCCGTCGGCATGGCCGGCCCGGACCAGCTCGACGGCGAGCTCGCCCGCGAGGACACCGCCACGACACGGCTGGACCACCGCGCGGCGCTGGTCGGTCGGCCGGACGCCACCGTCAAGGCGGAGGCCTGGGCCTCGCTCGGGCTGCCCGCACCTGGGCAGGACGCCGTGCTGGGGGAGAGCACGCTGTCCAACGACGAGGTCGACGCCGTCCTCGCCGGTCTGACCCAGCCGCTGCACGCGGAGCTGCTCGAGGACTACGTCGAGCCCTACTTCGCGCTGCTGCCCCAGCTGTGGGCAGGGCGCTCGATCGAGATCGCCGAGCGCCTGGTCGAGGGTCTCTACCCCGCCTGGGTGGACGGGCAGGACGAGCCGGTCGAGGACCACCCGGTGGTCACGCGCACCCGTCGGTGGCTGGCCGAGCACGAGGACGCGCCCGCCGGGCTGCGCCGCTGCCTCCTCGAGCAGCTCGACGACCTCGAGCGCATGCTGCGGGCCCGGAGTGCCGCCACCCGACCGGCCGGCGCCCAGGGCGGGCACGTCTAGAAGGGCGGCCAGGGAATCGGCGGGTACCCCTCGCGCGGGGCGGGCAGCCGGCCCGTGGCGAGGAGCCGCTCGCAGCGTGCGGCGAGCGCGTCCACCTCTTCGCCGGTGAGCAGCCCGGCGAGCGCGTCACCGAGGTCCCCGTCCAGGGCCACGCGCACCCGGGCGACGCCGTCGGCCTCCTCGGCCTCGAGCTCGCTCCCGGCCCAGCCCCACAGCACGGTGCGGAGCTTGTGCTCCGCGTGGAAGGTGAGGCCGTGGTCCACGCCGTACCGGTGGCCTCCGGCCATGGGGAGCACGTGCCCGGCCTTGCGGTCGGCGTTGTTGGCAAGGACGTCGAAGACCGCCATCCGCCGCAGCGCGGGGGAGTCCTCGTGGAGGAGGGCGACCTCGCGGTCCTCCTCGTCGACGCCGCTCAGCACGTGGCACCAGCGTTCGCCGGGCACCTCGTCGGCGGGGACGAGGGTGACGGCGCCCTGCGCGGGGTCCGGCTCGCACCACAGCTGGGCCATCCCGGGGCCGAGCGGTCCCTCGTGCAGCCAGGTCCGGGGCACGACGTCCCACCCGAGCGCCTCGGAGAGCAGGTAGGAGGCGAGCTCACGCTGCGCCAGCGTGCCGTCGGGGAAGTCCCACAGGGGCCGCTCACCGGCGACCGGCTTGTAGACGACGCTCAGCTCCCCGATGTGGCCGAGGAAGGTGGCGTTGGACGCCGTCGTGATCCGCCCGTCCAGGACGATGTCCCCGTCGGCGAGCTCGGGTGTCACTGCAGGCCGTCGGGAAGCCCGCAGACGTGGCCCTCCGGGTCCATCGGCTCGCCGCACCGCGGGCACAGCGGCCGGCCCGCCTCGACGATCCCGCGCGTGCGCTGAGCGAAGGCCCGGGCGGCGCCCACCGGGATCCGCACGACGAGGACCTCCTCCGGCTCCGGGCCGACCGGCTCGAGGGTCTGCGGGTCGACCGGCTGGGCGGGGACGGCCTCGATGACGAGCTGGGCCGTCGACGGGTCCCAGCCCAGACCCATGATGCCGACGCGGAACTGCTCCTCGACCGGCTGGTCGAGGGCGTCGTCGTCGACGAGCTCCACCGGGGCCTGGTCGGGGACGCTGAAGCGGTTGCCGTCGGTGGCCATGAGCTCGTCGAGGAGCTCGTCGATCTTCTCGGCGAGGGCGGCGGACTGCTCCTTCTCGAGGGCGACGCTGAGCAGCCGCGTGCCGGCGCGGGCCTGCAGGTAGAAGGTGCGCGCGCCGGGGCGCCCCACCGTGCCGATCACGAGTCGGTCGGGCCAGTCGAAGGTGTGGGCGGTCTGGGGCACGGGCCCCATGCTACGAGGCAGCCGCCGGGACCGCCGGTCCGGCGCCGCCACCGACCTGCGGCGCGTCGGGCTGGGCCCGGAGCCACGAGAGCTCCCCGGCGTGGGTGTTGACCGCGAGGACGTGCGGCTGGGCCGCGGTGTAGCGGACGACCGAGACCGAGGCGGGGTCCGCGTGGAGCCGCTGGAACAGGTCGAGGTGCATCCCGAGGGCGTCCGCGAGGATCGCCTTGACGAGGTCACCGTGGGTGACGGCCGCCCACACCGCGGCGGGGCCGTGCTCCGCCTCGACCGCCGCGTCGATCCGCCGGACCGCGCTCACCGCGCGGGCGTGCATCGCGACGAGCGACTCCCCGCCCGGGAAGACCGCGGCCGAGGGCTGCCGCTGGACCACCGACCACAGCTCCTCCTTGCCGAGCTCGGCGAGCGTGCCGCCCTGCCACGCGCCGTAGTCGCACTCGGTGAGGTCCTCCTCCAGGCGGGCGGTGAGGCCGGTGCCCTGGTGGTCGAGGACGGCCTGGGCTGTCTGTCGGCACCGCTCGAGGGGGCTGGAGACGACCGCGACGAGCGGGACCGCGCCGAGGCGGGCGCCGGTCCGGGCCGCCTGCTCACGTCCGGTCTCGTCGAGCTCGACGCCCGGGGTGCGCCCGGCCAGCACGCCGGCGGTGTTCGCGGTGCTCCGGGCGTGCCTGACGAGGATGACGGTGGCCATGGGCACCCACCCTAGGCCCCGCACCTCCGCCGACAGCCGGATGCCGCCCCGTCGGCGACCGGGGCGGGCGGGATCCAGCTCTCGGCGCGGAGGGGTGGGGCTGGTGGTGAGCGTCGAGGGGGCGGGGCGAGGGTCAGGAGGAGCGGCGACGGCGGACGAGGAGTGCGCCGAGCGCGGTCACCGCGCAGGCCGCGGCGACGAGCGCCCACGCGCCACCCGCACCCGTCGTCGGCATGCGGGGGTTGTCCTTCCCGGGTGCCGGGGTGCCGTCGGACCCGGCCCCGGGGTGCGTGTCGGAGCGGGGGTGGTCGGGTCGTCCGTCGGCTGCTCCGTGGGTGCCCCGGTGGGCTCCTCGGTGGGCTGCTCCGTCGGTTCCTCGGTCGGCTCCTCGGTGGGCTCCTCGGTCGGCTCCTCCGTGGGCTCCTCCGTCGGCTCCTCCTGAGCGGTGGCGACGGCCGTGCACTCCACGGCGTCGGCGAGCCCGACCGCCAGCGTGCCGTCCTCCTCGCAGGCGCCGGTGTAGGCCACCGTGTAACCCTCGGGAGCATCGACGACCACCGCGTGGGTGCCGGCAGAGAGCTCCACGGGCTCGCCGAACTCCGCGGGCTCGCCGCCCACGGTGAGGCTGAAGCCCTCCGGCACCGCCACCGCGGCGACGGCCGCGAGCTGCGCCGCGCTCACCACCTGGAGGCCCACGGTGACCTGGGCGGCGATGTCGTCGTGGGTGACGGTGCACGTGGCGTCGTCGCCGGCGGCCACGGTCACGCTGCCGTCGGCCGCGCACGCGCCACCGAAGGTCGTCGTGTACCCGGCGGGCCCCTCGTCGAGGGCGAGGGCGTAGCCGCCGGCGTCGAGGGAGTAGACCGTGCCGCTCGTCGAGCCCGGGGCGCTGCCGACCCCGGCGACGGCGACGACGAAGTCCGCGGCGTCCGCGGTGCCCCCGTGGTCGGTGACGGCCTCGGTGACGACGGTGAGCGTGGCGAGCTCGGGCGGCACGTCGTCGTGGACGATCGTGCAGGCACCGGTCCCGCCGGCGGCGAGGCTGATCGTGCCGTCGGCGGCGCAGTCACCGGTGATCGTCGTCGTGTACCGGGCCAGGGCCCCGCCGTCGACGACGTAGGCGCCGGCGCCGAGGGTGTGGACCGTCCCGGCGGCGTCACCCGGTCCGGTCGCGACGACCTCGGTCCCGCGGTGCAGCGTCACCGTGAAGTCGGCGGCCGTCGCCGTGCCGCCGTCGTCGTTGACCACCTCGGTGGTGACGGTGAGCGTGGCGGGCTCCGGCGGGACGTCGTCGTGGACGATCGTGCAGACGCCGGTCCCGCCCGCCGTCAGGGTGACGGTGCCGTCGGCGGAGCAGTCCCCGGTGACCGTGGTCGAGTAGCCGGGCAGCGAGCCGCCGTCGACGGCGTAGGCCCCGGCCGGCAGGGTGTGGACCGTCCCGGCCGGGTCGCCCGGGGTGCTCGAGACGAGGGCGCCGTCGCGGCGGATCGAGACGGTGAAGGCGCCGGCGGCTGCGGTGCCGCCGTCGTCGTTGACCACCTGCGTCGTCACGGTGAGCGTCGCGAGCTCCGGCGGGACGTCGTCGTGCGTCACCGTGCACGCGCCGCTGCCCCCGGCGGCGAGGGTGACAATGCCGTCGGCGCAGTCCCCGCTGAGGGTGGTCGTGTAGCCGGGCAGCGACCCGCCGTCGACGGCGTAGGTCCCGGCCGTCAGCACGTGCACCGTGCCGTCCGCCGAGCCCGGCGCGGAGACCGGGGCGCTCGGGCCGTCGCCCAGGGTGACGGTGAAGTCGCCGGGCGCCGCACTGCCGCCGTCGTCGTTGACGACCGCGGTGACCACGGTGAGCGTGGGCCGCTCGAGGATGTCGTCGACGTCGGTCGCGACGTTGTTCGCCGGGGTGAGGTCGCTGCCGTGGGTGCCGTCGTCGAAGGCCCGCGCGGTGACGGCGAGCGTGCCACCGGCGGCGACGTCCTCGGCCACGCGCACGGTGAGGCTGCGCGGGACGGTCGCGCCGGCGTCGGCGTCGAAGGCCGGCCAGGTGACCGTGGCGCCGTCGGCGGTGCCGCCGTCGCCGGCGGAGACGAGCGTGAGGCCCTCGGGCAGCTCGACGGTGAGCGCGACGCCGGTGGCCCCGACCTGCCCGACGTTGGCGACGTCGACGGCGTAGGTGAGCTCCTCGCCGCCGCTCACGGCGGTGCGGCCGTCGTCGACCGCGACGGTGAGGTCCGGCCGCTCGACGAGCGCGGTCGCGCAGGACCCGAGGAGCGCGTCGAGGACGGGCTGGGGGTCCGTGGCGAACGCGGCGATGTCGAAGACGGCGCCGCCGCTGCCCGTGGCGAGGTCCTGGTAGTCCTGCGTCGAGCTGTTCGGGGTGACGATCGAGAAGAGGACGGCCTCGTGCTCGGCGAGTGCGGCGCGCGCCTCCTCGACCGTGTACTGCGAGCGCTGGGTGGGCTCGTCACCGACGAGCACGACGCAGCGTCCGGCGCCGGGCCGCAGGCCGACGTTCTCGCCCAGCGCGTCGACGATCGCGTCGATGCCGGGCTCGTCCCCGCCGCCCGTCGTGAGGGCCGCGGTGGCGGCGGCGACGTCGTCGAGGTTGTCGGTGGCGGGGACGACGACGCGGGGCAGGTGCCCGGCCCGTCCCTCGTGGGCGAGGAAGCCGCCGCCGAAGCCCATGACGCCGATCTGGTAGTCGATCTGCTGGGCGAGCTGCTCGGCGATGTGGACGACGTTCGCCTGGACCTGCCGCTGGACCCCGCCCATGCTGCCGGACTCGTCGATCGTGAAGACGACGTCGCCGGGCGGGCGCTGGGTGTCCGGCACGGTGTCCACGTCCGCGGAGGTGAGGTAGTCCCCGGTGCCGGCGAACTCCGCGCGGAGCTCGCGCTCGGCGCCGAGCGGCAGCTGGAGCTGGACGGCGCCCGCGGCGTCGGTCGTCACGGTGCGGGTCTCGTCGCCGAGGGTGACGGCGAGCTCGGCGCCCGGGACGGGCGCGAACCCGGTCCGGTTCCACAGGGTGGCGCGGACGCTGAGCTCGCCGGTGGAGGTGAGGGAGCCGGGCACCGGGTAGACGCTGAGGTAGGTGGCGGAGGGCTGGACGGTGACGGTCGCGGTGTCGGTGGACGAGCCGCCGTCCGCGTCGGTCACGGTGAGCGTGGCGGTGTGGGTGCCGACGCCGTAGCGGTGGGGCACCCGCGCCGTCGTGCTCGTGCAGCCCTCGACGACGACCGTGTCGCTGCCGTCCCCGAAGTCCCACGTGCACCGCAGCTCCGCGCGGTCGGCGGCGACGTCGTTGACGGTCGCGTCCGGCGTCCACGTCGACACCGCCCGGCCCGCGACGGTCGCCACGGGCACCGTGTGGTCGCGGCCGGCGTAGACGGTCGGGGCGACGTTCTCGACGGTGACGGTGCGCGTCGACGTCGCCTGCTGCCCGTAGGAGTCGGTGACGGTGAGGGTGACCTCGTACTCGCCGTCGTCGGCGTAGGCGTGGGTGGGGGCGAGGGTGCCGTCCGTCCGGCTGCCGTCGCCCCAGGTCCAGGTGCGCTCGACGACGGCGCGGCCGACCGGAACGGGGGTCGTGTCGGTGAAGCGCTCGTTGCGGCCCTCGAGCGCGGGGGTGGGCACGGCCACCTCCGTGTCGGGCAGGGGTGCGACGACGCGCTGGAGGAGCTCGGTGCGCGAGGTGTGGCCCTCGGCGTCGGTGACGGTGAGCGTCACCGTGTAGTCGCCCGGGGCCGCGTACGTGTGGACGGGGTGCTGCTCGGAGGAGGTGGCGCCGTCACCGAAGGTCCACGCCCAGGCGACGATGTCGCCGTCCGCGTCGGCGGAGCGGTCGGTGAACGCGACCCGCGCGCTGCCGACCTGACCGGTGAGCGCCTTGAGCTCGAGGGTGTCGGTGTACGCGGTGGAGCCGCGGTTGGTGAGCGCGTCGTAGCGCAGGTACCGGCCGGTGCGCGGGGTGTCGAGCTCCAGGCGCTGGAGGTCCGCGGTGTTGGCGAGCTGGGTGTCCACCGCCGTGGTGAAGAGGTCCGCGGAGGTGCCGCGCACCTCGCCGAGTGCGAGCCGCACGTCCTGCGGGCGGGTGCTCTGGCCGGTGCCGGGGCGCAGGGCGAGGGCCTCGATCTGCCAGCTGCGGCCGAGGTCGAGGACCGCCCACTGGTTGGTCGTGAGGGCGGAGGCGGTGCGCCAGCCGGTGGGCGCGGCCGGGTAGTCGACGTCGATCATCTCCACGGGCGTGGTGCTCTGCGCCGCGGCGCTGGAGAAGGCGAGGACGCTGCCGCCGTGGTCGACGAGCGCGACGTCCGCGAGGCCCGTGCCCGGCAGCGGGCTGAACGCGGCGCGGGGCGGCCCGGAGAGAAGGATCTCGGCGCTCGCGACCTCCGAGACCACCCCGAGGGAGTCGGTGGCCCGCAGCGCGACCGTGCCCGAGGCGTCCATGACGTGCACGGGGTGCTGCTCGGTGGAGTCGACGGTGAAGGTGGCGCCGTCGTGGTCGAGGTCCCACTCCCAGGCGGCGATGCCGTCGGCGTCGGTCGAGGTGTCGGTGAGCCGGACCGGGTTCCCCACGAGGGGCACCTCCGGCTCCCAGGTGAAGGAGGCGACCGGCCGGTCGGTGACGACGACGACGCCGCTCGCCTCGTCGCTCTCCCCGTCGCCGTCCGTCACCGTGAGGGTGACGTCGTAGCGGCCGGCGGCGGTGTAGGTGTGGCTGGGGTGGCGCTCGGTCGAGTCGGTGACGCCGTCGCCGTCGAGGTCCCACGCCCACGCGGAGAGCGGGCCGTCGGGGTCGGTGGAGCGGTCGGTGAAGGTGACCGGCTCGCCGACGACGGCGGGCACCGGGGCGTGCTCGAAGGCGGCGGTGGGCGGGCCGGTGTCCTCGGTGGCGGGGTCGCAGTCGTCGTCGACGCCGTTGCCCGGGACCTCGGCGGCGCCGGGGTGGACCGCGGGGTTCTCGTCGTCGCAGTCGACGTTGGCGTGCCAGCCGTCCGCGTCGGCGTCCGGGTGGACGGGCACGAGGGTCCACTGGGTCGTGCGGGCCGCGCCGGAGGGGTCGGTGCTGTGCGCGGCGACGCGCTGCGGCGTCTCGTCCGCGCCGGGGGAGAAGGTGTGGCTCGTTCCGGTGGCGACGGTGTCCTCACCGACGGTCCACTCGGTGACCACCTCGTCGCCGTCCGGGTCGGCGACGGTGACGGCGAGCTCCTGGCTCCCGTCCAGCGGCACCTCGACCACGCCCGGGGCGGGCAGCGGGCTCGTGTGCGCGGGTGGCCGGTTGGACGAGGTGAGCTGGAGCTGGACGACGTCGGCGGCGGTACGTCCGTCCGCCGCGGTCGCCCGCACGCCGACGAGGACGCGGCCCGGCTGCCCGGAGAGCACCTGGCCGCTGGCCGGGAAGGTGTGGGTGACGGTGGCGCCGGTCGCGTCGTCGAAGGCACCGTCGCCGTCGAGGTCCCACTCGATCGTCTCGCAGCCGGTGCAGCGGGCGGTGAGGGCGCGCGCGGTGCCGACGGGTACGGAGGTCGCTCCCGGTGCGGTGACCGTGGGGTAGGGCGTCTCGCCGCGGGTGGCGACGAGCGCCTCGAGCTCGGAGATGATCGGGTTCATCGCGTTGGCGAGCTGGGTGTAGGCGCCCGACATCCCGTTGTTGACGCTGACCTCGGCGTTCTGGAAGGTCGTCCACGACGGGGCACCGCCGACCTCGTCGAGGACGACGTCGACGAGCCGCTCGAGGTCCTCGTCGGTGGCGCCGAGGTTGCGCAGCTCGCGCTCCTCGACGGGGGTGAGCCCCTCGGCCGCGAGCCGGTCGGTCCCCGCGCGCAGGCGGTCCAGGGCGGTGCTCGGGTGGCTCCCGGCGCTGGCGAAGGCGTTGGTCTGCGCGTGCAGGGCACTGGACTCGTTGGCCAGCGCGGTGTTGAGCCGAGCCGCGTAGTCGCGGATACCGCGGGCGTGCAGGAGCGCGGCGGGGGCGTCGTCGGCGAGGGCCGCGCCCTGGTACTTCTCGAGCGCGCCCAGGAAGGCGGCCGACAGCTCGGTCGTCTGGCTGAGGTGGTCGGCCCACGTGGCGAAGGCGGTCCAGCCCGGGTGGCCGAGCGGGGCGGCGAAGTCGGTGACCGGCGCGGGGACGGCGGGCTCGGCGAAGTCGGGGTCGGGCGGGTCGGCGGCGATGCCCCGGTAGTAGGAGGCGCGGTCGACGATGGTCTTGACGACGGCGAGCTGGAGCGCGATGACGTCGGTGACGCTGACGGTCGGGCACCAGGGCGTGACCGGGCTGCCCTCGATCGTCGGCATGAGGAGGCAGATGTAGGTGAGGTAGAAGCCGGTGAGGCTGCGCGCGTCGCTGATGAGCGAGTACGCCGTCGTCGCGGCGAAGAAGGCCGTGTAGGCCTGTGCCGCCTCCACCCAGTGCTCGGCCTGCTCGTCGGCGGCACCCTTCATCGCCTGGATCGCGGGGTCCGGCAGGAGGGGGACACCGGTGGGCAGGACGACCTCGAAGGCGGGGGAGAGGATCGAGTCGCTCCCGTCGAAGACGCCGTTCTGGCAGGTGTCCTCGACGAGGTCGTAGGTGCCGGCGCCGACGCTCCCGCTCGGGGCGGTGATCGCGAGGATCTCCCCGAAGACGCCGCTGCCCAGCCCGGTGCCCTGGAGGGTGTTGGGCGACCCGGAGACGTCGCTCAGCGTGGCGCCCGGACCCACGGAGCCGCTCGGGACGACGTAGATGTCCGACGCCGTCCAGAAGGTGTCGCAGTCACGGGTGAGGGTGCCGACGTCGACCATGACGGTCGCGTTCGGCCCGAAGCTGTAGCCGTTGAGGGTGAAGCCGGAGACGTCGGCGGCGGCGGGTCCCGCCGTCGTGATCCCCCCGAGCACGAGTGCAGCTCCCGCGGTGGCCGCCGCCACCCGAGTCGTCCGGCCCATGTCCGCGTCGTCCCCTCATCCGCCCGGCAGTCTCCGGATGCTGCCCGCTCCCGCGCGCCGGGAACGGGCCGACGACGGGTGATCGACAGGTGATCAGGAGAGGGCGGGAGGGGTGAGGCGACGGCGGGGTCCCGTCGGGACCCCGCCGCGGCTCAGAGCACGGCCTGGAGGAAGTCCTTGGTGCGCTGCTCGCGGGGGGCGGAGAAGATCTCGCGGGGCACGCCGTCCTCGATGATCCGACCGTGGTCGAACATCATCACCCGGTCGGAGACCTCCTGGGCGAACTGCATCTCGTGCGTGACGATGAGCATGGTGATGTCGGTGGAGCTCGCGATGTCCCGCAGCACGCCGAGCACCTCCCCGACGAGCTCGGGGTCCAGCGCCGAGGTCACCTCGTCGAGGAGGAGGATCTCCGGGTCCATCGCCAGCGCGCGCGCGATGGCCACGCGCTGCTGCTGACCGCCGGACAGGCGGGTGGGGTGCTGGTCCACCTTGTCCGACAGGCCCACGAGCTCGAGGAGCTCGCGCGCCCGGGTGTGCGCCTCCTCCTTGCCCCGGCCCAGCACGTGGATCGGGGCCTCGACGATGTTCTCGACGACCGTCATGTTCGGGAACAGGTTGAACTGCTGGAAGACCATCCCGATCTTCGTCGAGACCTTGTTGATGTCCTTCTGCTTCTGCCGCACGCGCCTGCCGCCGCGCATCTCGTAGACGAAGGGCTCGCCGTCGATGTAGATGAAGCCGTCGGTGAGCTCCTCGAGCGTCATGACGAGGCGCAGGATCGTCGTCTTGCCCGAGCCGCTGGGGCCGATGAGCGTGACGCGCTCGCCCTTGGCGACCTCGAAGTTGAGGCCGTCCAGGACGGTGTTGTCACCGAAGCGCTTGACGACGTTCTCGAAGCGGATGACCGGGGTGGTGTCAGTAGCGGGCAAGGCGGTTCTCCAGTTTCCGGACGAGGATCGAGGTGGGGTAGCTCGCCGCGAGGAAGATCAGCCCGGCGAGGGTGATCGCCTCGGTGTAGGTGAACGTCCGGGAGCCGTAGTTCTCGGCTGCGGAGATCATCTCCGGCACGGTGATGACGAAGAGGAACGGGGTGTCCTTGAACATCGAGATCACCCAGGTGCCCAGAGCCGGCACGGTGGTGCGCAGGGCCTGAGGCACGACGATCCGGGTCCAGGTCCGGCTCCGCGGCAGGGACAGCGCGGTGGCCGCCTCCCACTGGCCCGCGGGGACGTTGTCGATCCCGGAGCGGTAGACCTCGGCCATGTACGTGGCGTAGTGGATCCCGAGGACGCCGATGCCGATCCACAGCGGGTCCCACGAGGTGAAGGTGTAGTAGACGAACAGCAGCTGGACGACGAGGGGCGTCATCCGGATGAACTCCATGACCCAGTGCACCGGCTTGGCGATGACGGCGGGCGCGGAGCGGCGGACGAAGGCGATGACGAGCCCCAGGGCGGCGGCGATGACCGAGCCGAGCACCGTGGCGAGCAGGGTGACCTCGAAGAAGGCCGAGAGCAGCTGGGGGAGGACCTCGGCGGCGCGCTCCCAGCTCCAGAAGTCGTTCATGAGCTCACCGCCCCCGACTTGGCGGCCCGGGGCCGGAGCAGGCTCTTCGCCGGCTGCTCGACACCCAGCCGGCGCTTCGCACGCGCCTCACCCCAGTTGGCGATGAGCACGAGGACGTAGGCGATGAGGAAGTACATGACCATGGCCGTGCCGTAGGAGAAGAACGTGTCGCCGGTCCGCTGGCGCAGGACGCCACTGACGAAGGTGATGTCGTGCATGAACAGGAGGTAGGCGACCGCCGTGCCCTTGAGGAGCATGATCCCGAGGTTGCTCAGGGAGGGGATCATGATCGCCCAGGCCTGGGGCCAGACCACCCGGACGAGGCGCCGGCCCGGGGGCAGGCTGAGCGCGACGCTCGCCTCCCACTGCCCCTTCGGGACGGCGTTGATGGCACCGCGCACGACCTCTGCGCCGTACGCGCCGTAGTTGAGGCCGAGCCCGACGATGCCGGAGACGAGGCCGGCCACCTCACGGTTGGCGAACAGGTCCGGGAACGCGAGCGGCACGACGTAGAAGAGGAAGAAGAGCTGGACGAGCAGTGAGGTGCCGCGGAAGAACTCGATGACGACCCGCGCCGCGCCGCGCACCACCATGTTCTGGTGGCGCGCGGCGAGGCCGAGCACGACAGCGAGCACGAGCGCGAGCGCCGAGCCGCCGATCGTCAGCTGGAGGGTGACGATGATGCCGTCGACGAACTGCGGCCACAGCGTCGCGAGGGCATCGAGGTTCTCACTCACGAGGCGAGTCAGCCGATGTTGCCGGCGCAGAGGTCCTCGGTGGTGAAGTCCCCGGTCGGGCGCTCACCCTCCGTGAAGCCCCAGTCGCCGACGACGGAGAGGTACTCGTCCTCGCTGCCGACGATCTCGGCCAGCTTCTCGTTGTAGGCGTCCCGCAGCTCGGTGTCCTCGGGGCGGAAGACGGTGCCGCCGGCGCCGACCTGCTCGACGCCGTCGATGACGGCGATGAAGGTGTCGGTGACCTCGACGCCCGGGTCGTTGGCGGCGTTGTCGACCATCCAGTTGAGGGAGATGCCGGTGAGGGCGAAGACGTCGGCGCGGCCGCCGGTGATGAGGTCCATCCCGTCCTGCGGGTTGCCGACCTCGGTGGCCTCGATCCCGAGGTCGGAGGCGTAGGTGGCCTCGATCGCGCCGGTCATGGCCGCCATCCGCAGGCCGTCGTCCTGCGCCTCGACGATGTCCTGCATGTCGTGGACGTCGAAGGGGTTGCCCTCCTCGACCATGAGCGCCGTCGTGTACTGGAACTCCGGCTCGGAGAAGATCGCCTGCTCGCAGCGCTCGGGCAGGATCGACATGCCGGCCGCGACGACGTCGAAGTGGCCGGCGTTGAGGCCCTGGATGAGCTGGCCGAACTCGGCCTGGACGCCGTCGACGGTGTCGATGCCGAGCTCGCCCCAGATGCGCTCCTGCAGCGCCACGGAGGCGCCGACGAGCTCGCCGCTCTCGTCCTGGAAGCTGTAGGGCGCCTCGCCGGCAAAGCCGACGGTGATGGTGCCGGCCTCCTGGAGGGCCTCGAGCTTGCTCTGGCCCTCGCTCGGCTCGACCGCGCCGTCCTCGCCGTCGCCGTCACCGCCGCACGCTGCGAGTCCGAGCGCGAGTGCTGCTGCGGCCGCCGGGATCGCCACCCGTCGTCGGGTAGAAGTCGTGGTCATCATGGTCCCTTCGGTTTGCACGAGGCTGTGGTCTTGACAACCCCCTCCGGGCCGCAGGGAGCAGCGCACGGAGACGGCCAGTCGCCCCGAGTGGTCATGGTGCTCGGCCACGCTAGGGAAGCGCGGAGCGGACCTCAAGGACCCGAACTGCGCTGTTCATGGCCAGTTTCCGCCCGGGCGCACCACCGCACAATCCGCGCGGTGGTGCGCCGCGACCGCCCTTTGCGGAGGGCCTGCGCGGGACCGGGACGCGCCGAAGGGACGCGTCTCGATCGTTATCGCAACGTGATGTTCTTGGCTAAGTGATGACCTGCGCCAGTCCTAAACGTTGCGCATTGGTTACCGAAGTGCGGGGGCCACCTCGCGCTCGAAGAGCTCGATACCGCTCGTGTCGTAGGCCGCCTCGGGGAAGTAGAAGATCCCGTAGGACATGCCCTGCTCCTCCAGCGCACGGAGCTTCTCGACGATCTGCTCGGGCGTCCCGTACGCCGGCAGGTCGCGCACCGACCCGAGCTCGCGCTGGACGCGCTCCTCGTCCACGCCGGCCCTGCGGAGCCGGTCGGCGAGCTGCTCGACGCGGTCACGGACCTCGGCCTCGTCACGGCCGATCGCGACGTTGTAGTTGGCCGAGCGGGTGATGCGCCCGAAGTCGGTGCCAACCTCGCGGCAGTGCTCGGCAAGGATCTCGGACTTGCGCGCGAAACCCTCGGGCGTGCCGTCGAAGTTCGTGTAGTCGGCGTAGCGGGCGGCGATCTTCAGGGTCACCTTCTCGCCACCCCCGGCGATCCACAGCGGGACGCCGCCCTCCTGGAGGGGGAGGGGACGGCAGATCGCGCCGTCGACCTCGTAGTGCTTGCCCGAGAAGGTGGCCCGGCCCTCGCGCCAGGCCTGGCGCATGATCTGCACGCCCTCGTCGAGCATGGCCAGGCGCTCCCCGGCCCGCGGGAAGCCGTAGCCGTAGGCGCGCCACTCGTGCTCGTACCAGCCGGCGCCGATGCCCATCTCCAGGCGTCCGCCGCTGACGTGGTCGACCGTCGCGGCGACCTTGGCGAGGTACATGGGCGGGCGGTAGGCCATGCACGTGCACATCTGGCCGAGGCGGACCCGCTCGGTGCTGGCGGCGAGGGCCGCCATGAGGGACCACGCCTCGTGGGTGGCCTCCTCGCTCGGCACCGGGGTGGTGTGGAAGTGGTCGTAGACCCACACCGACTCCCACGGGCCGGCGTCGGCACGGCGGGCGAGGTCACGCATGAGGGGCCACTGCTGGGCGTCATCGATGCCGACGAGGTCGAATCGCCAGCCCTGGGGAAGGAACATTCCGAGTCGCATGGTCGAGAAGAGTACGGCCAGGTCACAGCGTGGTCACGCCGGGCGCGCTCCACCCGCCCTGTCGGACCTCGTGCGTACCCTGGACCCCGTGAGCACCAGGGAGAAGGCGGCGCGCGTCGCCGAGGAGCGCGTGTGGACCATCCCCAACGCCATCAGCTTCCTCAGGCTCGCGCTCATCCCCGTGTTCGCGTGGCTCATCGTCGCCGAGCACGACGCCGCGGCGGTCATCGTCGTCGCCGTCGCCGGCTTCACCGACTGGGCCGACGGCTACATCGCCCGGCGCTTCAACCAGGCCAGCCGCCTCGGGCAGATGCTCGACCCTGCCGCCGACCGCCTCTACATCCTCGTCACCCTCCTCGGGCTGGCCTACCGCGACATCATCCCGTGGTGGCTGGTCGCCGTCATCGTCGCCCGCGAGCTCGTCCTCGCCGGGACGATCCCGGTGCTCCTGCGGCACGGGTACGGCACGCTGCCGGTCCACATGGCCGGCAAGGCGGGCACCTTCTGCCTCATGTACGCCTTCCCGCTGCTCCTCCTCGCCTCCGCGCCCGGCGCCCTCGGCACCGCCGCCTCGACGGCCGGCTGGGCGATCGCGCTGTGGGGGGTGGGCCTGTACTGGTTCGCCTGCCTGCTCTACCTCGAGCAGGTGGCGTGGATCGTCCGCCGTGACCGCCGGGCGGCGAGCCCGGCGTGAGGCAGCAGCCCGGTCGCCCCGACCAGTCGATGACCCTCCTGCGGGAGGTCGTCGAGCGGCCGCTCGACCCGGGCTACGCCGCTGCTGCCCAGCGGCGCGCGGACGGCACGGCGCCCCAGCTGCCCTGGTGGCGCAAGGGCGTCGTCCTCGTCGTGGCCGCGGCCCTGGGGCTCGGAGCGGTGTGGGCGGCCCGCGAGCTGCGCGCACCCGCCGACGGCGCGGGCGACGCACGCGCGCTGCTCCTGGCCCAGGTGGAGGACGGCGCCACACGCGGGGAGCAGCTGCGCGCCGACAACGCCGCCCTCGTCGAGGACATCGAGCGCCTGCAGGAGGAGTCGCTCCGGGGGAGCGACCCCGAGTTCCTCGAGCGGGTCCAGCTGCTCACCCTCAACGCCGGCAGCGCCCGCGTCCGCGGCCCGGGTCTGCGGATCACCCTCGACGACTCCCGTGACGCCCAGGCCGGTGAGCCGGGCGCGGACCTGGGACGCGTCCAGGACCTCGACCTCCAGGTGCTCGCGAACGCCCTGTGGTCGGCGGGCGCCGAGGCGGTGGCGATCAACGGGCACCGGCTCTCCGGGCTCAGCGCGATCCGCTCAGCCGGCCCGGCGATCCTCGTCGACCTCGCCCCGCTCGCCCGGCCCTACGTCGTCGAGGCCGTGGGCAACCCGGGGGACATGAGTGCCCGCCTCACGCGGAGCACCGGGGGCACGCACCTGGGGACGCTGCGCGACTCGTTCGGCATCTCGGTGAGCATCGAGGAGGCCGACGAGCTCGTCCTGCCCGGCACGACGGCGCGCACGCTGCGCCACGCCGAGCCGCTCGAGGCGCAGACGGGCCGGGAGGACGGATGATGGGGCGTCACGAGAGGCCGTGCCACGTGCGCGTGTCGAGGGAGGATCGCTGAGTGTTCGCTGTCATCGGGCTCGTCATCGGCGTCGTCGTCGGGATCGTCGTCGAGCCGACCGTGCCGGCGGTGCTGCAGCCCTACCTGCCGATCGCCGTCGTCGCCGCCCTCGACGCCCTCTTCGGGGGCCTGCGCGCCTACCTGGACGGCGTCTTCGACGACCGCGTCTTCGTCGTGTCCTTCCTCTTCAACGTCCTCATCGCGGCGCTGCTCGTCTTCCTCGGTGACCAGCTCGGGGTGGGCGCCCAGATGACGACGGCGGTCGTCGTCGTCCTCGGGATCCGCATCTTCTCCAACGCGGCCTCGATCCGCCGGCACATCTTCAAGGCATGACACGCGACGCGGGAAGGACGGCGGCCGGCGGGGGAGCGGGGCGGCTGCGGCACCTGCTCCTGGGCCGCCACCCCACGTGGGTCCACGTCCTCATCGTGGTGCTCTGCGCGGCCGTCGGCTTCGCGCTCGCCGTCCAGGTCCGCCAGACCCAGGAGGACACCTACGCGACCATGCGCCAGGACGACATCGTCCGGCTCCTGGACGAGCTCAGCGTGCGCAACCGCGAGCTCACCGAGGAGGGCATGGAGCTGCGCCGGGAGCTCGGGGAGCTCGAGTCCGGCTCCAGCTCGCGCGCGGCAGCCCAGGAGGCGGCCGCCCAGCAGGCGCGGGTCCAGGGCATCCTCGCCGGGGCGCTGCCCGTGACCGGACCGGGCGTGGAGCTCGCGGTCCACGACCCCTCCGGTGCCGTCAGCGCGCCCGTGTTCGTCACCGTGCTCGAGGAGCTGCGCAACGCCGGCGCCGAGGCCATCGAGCTCAACGACCAGCGGATCACCGCCTCGAGCTGGCTCGGCACACGACCCGGGGGACTGGTCGTGAGCGGTACCGAGATCAGCGCCCCCTACGTGTGGCGCGCCATCGGTGATCCCCAGACCCTCGCCGTCGCCCTCGACATCCCCGGTGGCGCGCTCTCCTCGATCCGGGGCGCCGGCGCGGCCGCCGAGGTGACCCAGCACGACGAGCTGTCGATCACCTCCGTGCGCTCCCTGTCGGAGCCCGAGTGGGCCACCCCCGCGCCCGTCGAGGACCGCTGAGCGGCCCACCCGGGACGCGGTGCCTGTCACAGGAGCCCCATGGGGAACTATGGTGGTGTCCAGCGCCGGGTGACGAGCCCGGTGGTGCCGCCGAGGGGAGTACACGCCATGGGAATCGAGCCCGAGCCGCAGGACTTGTCGAGCACGACCGCCCGCTTCGGGGCGATCGGTGCGAGTGACGAGGCCGCGGAGCGCTCCGACGTCCCCCCGCCCGACCGCGCCGCGATCGACGGGCTGCCCCCGGGGCACGCGCTGCTCATCGTCCAGCGCGGGCCGACGGCGGGTGCGCGCTTCCTCCTCGACACCGACCGCACCCTCGCGGGCCGTCACCCCACCGCCGACATCTTCCTCGACGACGTCACGGTCTCGCGCCGGCACGCGGAGTTCCTCGCCCACGAGGGCGGCTACGTCGTGCGTGACGTCGGCTCGCTCAACGGCACCTACGTCAACCGGGAGCGCATCGACTCCGCCGTGCTCAACGCCGGTGACGAGGTGCAGATCGGTAAGTACCGGCTCACCTACCACCCCAGCCCGCACCGCGGGGACGCGCCGGCCTCGTGAGCTCGACCGCCCGCCGCGCCACCGAGTCCCACCCCGAGGAGCCGCAGGAGCAGCCGCGGCCATGGCCCCCGGGCGCCTCCACCGACCCCACGATGAGCATCGGCGCCGTGCTCGCGGCCCTGCAGCCGGAGTTCCCCGCCGTGCGGATCTCCAAGCTCCGCTTCCTCGAGGAGCAGGGCCTGGTGAGCCCGAGCCGCAGCGGCTCCGGCTACCGCATGTACAGCCAGGCCGACGTCGAGCGTCTGCGCTTCGCGCTCACCGCGCAGCGTGACTCCTTCCTGCCGCTGCGCGTCATCCGCGACCAGCTCGAGGACCTCGACGCCGGACGCCCCGTCGAGTCGGTGCCCGGCACTCGCGTCGTCGCCCGCGACGGCGAGCTCGTCCGCCCGCGCCCCTCGGCACGGGTGCGGGCCCAGGAGATCGCCGACCTCACCGGGGTGAGCCTCGCCGAGATCGACGAGATCGCCGACGCCGGCCTCATCGTCCCCGACGCGCGCGGACGCTACCCGGGCCGCGCCGTCGACGTCGTCCAGCACGCCGCCGCGCTCGCGCGCCAGGGGATCAGCCCGCGCCACCTGCGCACGGTGCGCACGGCCGCCGAGCGGCAGGCCGACACGATCGAGCAGGTCGTGGCCCCGGTGCGCGCCCAGCGCTCGGGTGCCGGGCGCGAGCGTGCCGCGGCGCGCGCGCAGGAGCTCGCCGAGCTGTACGGGCGGCTGCACGCGGAGCTGCTCCGTGCCGCCGTCGACGACCTCGGCTGAGCCGCGCAACCCGCGCATTTCGCGCGCACCGCCGTCGTGATGGCCGTACCGTTGCTGACATGCGAGAGATGGACGTGCTCGGCGTCCGGGTGAGCATCCCGGAGAACGAGGTCGTCGTCGTCCTGGCCGTCCGCGACGAGGGGCGCGTGGTGCTGCCCATCGTCATCGGGCCGCGCGAGGGCGCGTCCATCGCCACGGCGCAGGCGGGCATCGTGCCCGAGCGCCCCCAGACCCACGACCTGTTCATCTCCCTCCTCGACGCCACGGGCGTGCGGCTGGAGCAGGTGCGCGTCACCAGCCTCGAGGAGGGCACCTTCCACGCCGAGCTCGTCCTGTCCTCGGGGCAGCACGTCGACTCCCGCCCCTCCGACGCCATCGCCCTCGCGCTGCGTGCCCGGTGCCCGGTGCTGTGCGACGAGGGGGTGCTCACAGCGGCCGGCGTCGTCATGGACGCGGAGGACGAGGCCGAGGTCGTGGCCGACTTCCAGGCGTTCCTCGAGAACGTCGAACCGGAGGACTTCGAGCCGTGAGAGGGCGCACCGTGAGGTGCACCTCAACCTTCACTTGAGACTGAGACACGCTGGTTCGACACGCCGATCGCGGCTCGCCGCGCATGTCGTTGACTGGGGTCCCCCCGGGTCATAGCGTGGGGGTCATCAGGGCCGGAGCACACCTCGTGCGCGGCGTGGACGAACGGGAGTGCACGTGAGCGGCAGCGACGCGACGGCCGGCGCAGCGAGCGGGGTGCCCCAGCGGGCGCAGGGGATGCTCTTCGGGGACTCCCTTCCCGACCTCGACACCGAGACCGGTTACCGCGGGCCCACGGCCTGCCGGGCGGCAGGGATCACCTACCGTCAGCTCGACTACTGGGCACGGACGGGTCTCGTCGAGCCGACCATCCGCAACGCCAGCGGCTCCGGGTCCCAGCGCCTCTACAGCTTCCGCGACATCCTCGTCCTCAAGGTCGTCAAGCGGCTGCTCGACACCGGCGTCTCGCTCCAGCAGATCCGCTCCGCGGTGCACCACCTGCACGAGCGCGGCGTGGACGACCTCGCCGGCATCACGCTGATGAGCGACGGCGCGAGCGTCTACGAGTGCACGAGCGCCGACGAGGTCATCGACCTCGTCCAGGGCGGTCAGGGCGTCTTCGGCATCGCCGTCGGCCGCGTGTGGCGTGAGGTCGAGGGCTCGCTCGCCGAGCTCCCGACCGAGCGTGCCGAGCGCGCCGGCGCCCAGGTCGATGACGAGCTGTCCCAGCGCCGACGCGCACGCGACGCCGGCTGACACGAGCTGACGACGAGGGGCCCGGGGCGACCCGGGCCCCTCGTCGTGCTCCCGGTCGGCTGGGGCCGGGGGAGAAGTCCCCATGCCGCAGTGTGATCGGCGGTCGGGGGAGGGGGTCGCTCTCTCCTACTATCGGACCATGAGCAACCCCATCGCCGGTTGGTACCCGGACCCCTCAGGTGACCAGAGCAAGCTTCGTTACTGGGACGGCACGTCCTGGACCGAGCACTTCGCGCCCGCGCAGGGCGCCGCGCAGCAGGCGGGGGAGGCCGGCACGAGCAGTGGCGGTCAGCCGACGGGGCAGCAGACGGCGGCGGAGCCGTACGGCGCGCAGCCCACGGAGCAGCTTCCCGCTCAAGGAGCCGAGCAGCCGGCCGCCCAGCCCACCGAGCAGTTCCCCGCTCAGGGAGCCGAGCAGCCGACAGCTCAGCCCACCGAGCAGTTCCCCGCTCAGACCGGTGAGCAGCCGGGCGCCCAGCACACCGCCGTCTACCCGGCCGGTCAGTACGGCCAGCAGCAGCCCTTCGGGCAGCAGCCGGAGCAGCAGGCGTACGGTCAGCAGCAGGGCCAGCAGGCGTACGGCCAGCAGCCGTACGGCCAGCAGCAGCCGCCGGCGGGCTACGGCCAGCCGGACTACGGCCAGCAGCAGCCCTACGGGCAGTACCCCGCAGGCCAGCAGCCCTACGGCCAGTCGCCCTACGCGAGCGGGCAGGACGCCTACGGCCAGCAGCCGGGCGCCGACGAGGGCGGCTCGGGCAAGGGCCTGGTCATCGGCATCATCGTCGCCGCGGTCGTCCTCATCGGCGTGGCGGTGACCGCCGTCGTCCTCCTTCTCGGGGGCAACGACGACCCGGAGCCCACGCCTCGTCCCACGCCGGCCAGCACGGCCACCGACGACGGCGCCACCGAGGATCCCACCACCGACGACGCCACCGAGGACCCCACTGACGACGCCCCCACTGGTGGCACCGTCAGCGGAGGCGAGATCGCGATCGGCGAGCCCGTCACGGGCTCGATCGCGGCAGGGGAGACCTGGACGGGGACGATCATCGTCGAGGAGGCCACCCCCCTCGTCATCGACGTCGTCTCCGCGAGCGGTGACCTCACCATGACGCTGACCGGCGGCGCGATCGACCTCGCGAACGACGACCGCAGCCGTTTCCGGGTGAACCCCGACGCGAGCTCGCTCGACCCTGCCGTCGGTGCCTACCTGGAGCCGGGGGAGTACGAGGTGGCGGTCTCCGCGTACCTCGACACCGTCGAGACCGACTTCACCGTGAACGCCGCCGCCGTCCCGGAGACGGCCACCCCCGGTGAGCCCGTCGCCGTGGATCTCGGCCAGGGCGAGGTGTGGGTCGCCGCCCTCGAGCTGACCGAGCGCGGCACCGTCGTCATGGACTCGGTGTCCTCCGAGGGTGACGCCCAGATCGGCGTGTTCACGTCCACCGGCGAGGTCGAAGGCGCGGACGACAGCGCCGAGGGCGCCGGCGGCAGCCTCGACCCGTACGTGGAGCTCGAGCTGCCCGCCGGTGTGCACATCATCAGCTACGGCGGGTACGCCGGCGCGCCGCTCACCGCGGAGCTGTCGATCACCGTCGAGTAGTCCTCCGACCCTGACACGGCGACGCCCCCGGGAGCACGTGCTCCCGGGGGCGTCGTGCTGCGCGGCCGGTCAGCGCCGGGGGTCGACGAGAACCTTGGCGTGGGTGCTCGCGCCGCTGTCGAGCTCCTCGAAGAGCGCCTCGAGGTCGCCGAGGCCCACGGTGCCGGTGTGGAGGACGTCGACGTCCACGGCCCCGCTGGCGATGGCCTGCATGGCCCCCACGAAGTCCTCGTGGTTGTAGGCGAGGGAACCGATGACCGTCAGCTCGCGCTGCTGCCAGTCGGGATAGCTGACCTCCGAGGTCGACATCGGGAAGCCGAGCAGGGCCAGGGTGCCGCCTCGGCGGACGAGCTCGGCGGTGGGCTGGAGGAGCGCGGCCACGCCGGTGCACTCGTAGACGACGTCGGCGCCGCGTCCCTCGCTGGTCCCGCTCACGTGGTCGACGACGTCGCCCGGCTCGAGGACCTCGGTGAAGCCGAGCCGGCGAGCAGCGTCGCGGCGCGCCTCGTTCGGTTCGACGACGACCACCCGACCGGCACCCGCGTGGCGCGCGTGCTGGGCGGTGAGGAGACCGATCGGGCCGGCGCCCTGGACGACCACGAAGGCCCCCAAGGGCTGCCGGACGCGCTTGACGGCGTGGAAGGTGACCGCGGTCGGCTCGACGAGAGCGGCCTGCACGTCGGTGAGCCCGTCGGTCACCGGCGTGACACGGCGCGCGGGCAGGGCGAGCGCCTGGGCGAAGCCGCCGTGTGCCGGGGAGTCGGGTGTGACCCCGTTCGCCTCGGCAAAGGCGAGGTCACAATTCTCGGTGTGGCCGGCGCGGCACTGCGGGCAGGCCCCGCAGGCCGGCCCGACGCTCGCGACCACACGGTCGCCGACCGACAGGTGCGTGACGCCCGCACCCACAGCGGTGACCGTGCCGGTCCACTCGTGGCCGAAGACGGCGGGCGGCAGGCCACCAGAGGTGTAGCCGTGCGTATCGGTCGCGCAGATGCCGCAGTAGGTGATGTCGACGACGACGCCGTCGCGCGCGGGCTCAGGGACGTCCGCGGTCCTCAGCTCGAGGGTCCGCTCGGCGGGCGCGGCAGCGTACTGGTACTGGGGCATGTGGAGGCCTCCTCGTTGTGGTGACGTGGTCCGTCTCTCCTGCCTATCACCTCCGGTGCATGATGGGCAGATGACGACACCTGAGCCCGACCTTCTCGCCACGCTCCGGAGCCTGCGTCAGTCGCGCCGCTTCCTCCCAACGCCCGTGGGGCAGGACGAGCTGCAGCGGTTGCTCGAGGTGGCGCGGTGGACCGGCAGTGCGAAGAACACCCAGCCCTGGCACCTCGTCGTCGTGACCGACGCCGGGGTCAACGCGGAGCTGGCACAGTGCGGTGCCTTCGCCGGCTTCCTCGAGGGCGTCTCCGCCTCGATCGTCGTGTCGGTCGAAGGGGAGGGGCGCTCGGTCGCCTACGACGACGGCCGGCTGGCCGAGCGCGTCATGCTCGCGGCGTCCGCGCTCGGGATCGGGAGTGGGACCGCGTGGTTCAGCAACGCCGAGGCACGCGGGCGGGTGCGTGAGCTGCTCGGCCTCCCGCACCACCTCGAGCCGTGGTCGGCGATCGGCCTCGGCTACACCGACACGAGCCAGGCGCAGGCGACTCCGCAGCTGTCGGGCCGCAAGCCGCTGGCCGAGATGTCGAGCTGGAACCGCTACGGCCAGCCGGCGCCGGCAGGGGAGTAGCGTCGCTGGGCACACGCCCCGGGGCCGTGCTGGGATGATGGCGGGATGAGTGCCCCCGCGTTCGACCTCGACCAGCTCCGTAGGTATCCCGACGTGGAGGCTCCCGACCTCGTCGCCGTCGACGCGACCGACCGGCTTGTCCTCGATGAGGCCGCGACGGCGCTTGCCGCAGCCGGCCCGGGGGAGATCGTCGTCATCGGCGACAGGTACGGCGCGCTCACCCTCGGCGCGATCGCGCTGCACGGGGCACGCGACCTGCGGGTGCACCAGGACACCCTCGTCCACGAGCGCGCCCTCGAGGCAAACGCCGAGCAGACTGGCCTCACCGGGACCTACCGGTCGCTGGGCCTCGTGCCCGAGCTCGTGACCGGCGCGCGCGTCGTCCTGCTGCAGCTGCCGCGCGGGCTTGCTGCGCTCGAGGAGATTGCCGAGCTGGTCGCCGCCCACGCGACACCCGACGTCGTCGTCGTGGCGGGTGGCCGCCTCAAGCACATGTCGCGCAGCATGAACGAGGTCCTGGGTCAGCACTTCGCCGACGTCACGGCGTCACTCGCGCGACAGAAGTCCCGCTGCCTCGTCGCGCGGCATCCGACGCCGCCCGGCACCTTCCCGTCCTTCCCGCGCAGGCACTTCGACGAGCAGCACGGCGTGTGGATCGCTGCCCACGGTGCCGCCTTCGCCGGCCCGTCCCTCGACCTCGGGACGCGCTACCTCCTGACGTTCCTGGGGGAGATGAGCCCCCAGGCGCGCGACGCCATCGATCTCGGCTGCGGCACCGGGGTGCTCGCTGCCCAGCTCGCCGCGGCCCGCCCGGACCTCAACGTCGTCGCGACGGACACGTCCAGCGCCGCCGTGCGCTCCACGCTCGCCACGCTCGAGGCGAACTCACTCGGCGAACGCGTCCAGGTGGTGCGGGAGGACGGACTCGAGAGCCAGCCGCCCGTTTCGACTGACCTCATCGTGTGCAACCCGCCCTTCCACGTCGGTGCCAGCGTGCAGCCCGACGTCGCGATCGAGCTGTTCAAGGGCGCGGCCCGGGTGCTTCGTCCCGGCGGTGAGCTGTGGACGGTGTTCAACTCCCGGCTCGGTCACGCCGGCGCCCTGCGCCGTATCGTCGGATCCACCAAAGTGATGGGCGACAACGGCAAGTTCACCGTGACGCGGTCGATCAAGCAGCCGAGCCGAGGGGAGAGCGGCGCGGACCGGTAGGGGGCCGAGCACGGGAGTACATCCAGCGCCTAGCCTCCCCGCAAGATGACATAATGCACATTATCGGCGATGAACCAGGACGAGTTGAAACAGATGTCGAGCCCCAGCGGCCCGGCTCAGCTGAGCGCACGTCGGAGCAACGCGACTGAGGTTCACCTCAACAAGACGCGTCGGCTCCGCCCTGTCATGGAGGAGGAACGTCTCGGGTTCGCGCCGACTGCAACCCCCCAGGGGTGAGTGCAGGCGGCGGTTCTCCTAACGAGAGGCGGCTAGGCGCCGATAGGCGTAGTAGGCGACGAACGGAGTATCGGTGGACGGGATCCTCGCCATCTCTCAACGCATGGCGCAGATCGAGGCTACCCTCGGCTCGATCTCGGTCCCCCGCGTGCAGCCAGCCGCAGGCTCTGCCACAGCATTCGCCGAAGTCCTCGCCAGCGCCGTTGCCGACACTGCCCCCGCTGTGGCTGCGGGCACCTCCACCCTCGGAGCGTCTGGGTTCAAGGTCAACGGCGAGGGCGTGCCGGTCGATCTCGCGGCCTACGGCAACGGCCGCATCCCGCGTGAGGCTCTCGCATCGGTGGGTGATACCGGCCACAGACTGTGGGCGCCCGCCGCTCAGTCGTTCGAGAAGCTGCTCTCGGCAGCTGCGGCCGAGGGCGTAGCAATCGGCATCACCGACTCCTACCGTTCCTACGACGTGCAGGTCGACGTCGTGCGGCGCAAGGGTCTCTACTCGGAGGGCGGCCTGGGCGCCAAGCCGGGCACCAGCCAGCACGGCTGGGGAATGGCCGTAGACCTCGACCTGGACGCATCGGCGCAGGCATGGATGCGTACAAACGCCGCTCGGTTCGGGTTCGTCGAGGACACCCCGCGCGAGCCCTGGCACTGGGCGTTCCAACCCTCCTGACCCTGGAGAAGTACTCAGGTGTGAGAGCAGCCGCAATCTCAAGACTCCGTACGGACGCGTCCGACGTCCAGCGAGCCTGGAACGGTCCGCCACGCCGACGGCGAGAATGGGCCGCATGACTGCGGTCCCTACTGACGTGAACCTGCCCCGTGTGCTGGTCGTCGACGACGAAGCCCCGCTGGCGCGGCTGGCCGCCAGCTACCTGGAACGTCACGGCTTCGAGGTCCAGGTCACCGGCGACGGCAATGACGCGATCGAGCGGGCCCGTCAGTGGCGCCCGGGCGTCATCGTCCTCGATCTCGGGCTTCCCGGTGCCGATGGCATCGAGGTCTGCCGGACGGTGCGCACGTTCTCCGACTGCTACATCGTCATGCTCACCGCTCGTGTGGAGGAGGTCGACAAGCTCGTCGGGCTGTCGGTCGGCGCCGATGACTACGTCACCAAACCCTTCAGCCCACGCGAGCTCGTCGCTCGGGTGCGGGCGATGCTGCGCCGCCCACGCCAGGACACCGGGCCGCACGGGGCCGGTGCGTCGTTCGGGCCACTGAGCATCGACCTGCTGGGCCGGGAGGCATTCATCGAGGGGGATCCTGTGGCGCTGACCCGCACTGAGTTCGATGTCCTCACCGCCCTGGCCAGCCGCCCGACCATGGCCTTGTCCCGCCGCCAGCTCATCGAGCTGGTGTGGGGACCGGGCTGGGTGGGCGATGAGCACCTCGTCGACGTTCACATCGCTCACCTGCGGCGCAAGCTCGGGGACGACGCCTCCGCGCCGAAGTTCGTCAAGACGGTGCGCGGCGTCGGATACCGGATGGGGACCGGCCAGTGAGCGCCACGCCGCGCCGCCGGTGGGGGCTCGGCGCCCGCTTGCTCGCGGCGATCGTCGCGGTCATCCTCGTCGCGGCCGGCACCGCGTGGGCTGTCGCCTCGGCCATCGGCCCGGAGATCTTCCACGACCACATGCTCATGGCCGAGCCCGCGGACTCCTCGGTCGTCTCCCACGTCGAGGAGGCCTTCACCACGGCGTGGACGCTGTCGCTGTCCCTCGCGCTGCTCGCCGCCCTGCTCACCTCGGTCGTCGTCAGTGTGTTCCTGACCCGGCGCATCGCCAGGTCGCTGGAAGGCGTACGGCAGGCCGCCGCCCGGGTTGCTGGCGGTGACTACGCCGCCCGCGTTCCCGAGGTGCACATGGGCGGTGAGTTCGATGACCTCGCCGGCGCGTTCAACACCATGGCCGCTGACCTCGGAGAGATCGAGCAGACACGTACGCGCATGCTCGGCGACCTGGCGCACGAGATGCGCACCCCGGTGGCCACGCTCGACGGTTACCTCGAGGGCATCCTCGACGGTGTGGTCACGGCCGACGAGTCAACGGTGGGCATGCTGCGCGAGCAGGTCGCGCGCCTGGCCCGCCTCGCCCAGGACATCACCCTGGTCACCGCCGCCGGGGAGGGACGCCTGAGCATGCACTGGCAGCCCCTCCAGGTCGGTGCGTTGATCGACGACGCCGCCGCGCAGGCCGCCGCCAGGTTCACCGGCAAGGGCGTCGAGCTGAGGGTCGAGGTCACCGAGGAGGCCCGCCAGACGGTGCTCACGGCCGACCCCGACCGGCTCGGCCAGGTCCTGACCAACCTGCTGGACAACGCCGTGCGCCACACCCCACAGGGAGGCCGGGTGCAGCTGGACGCGCAGCGGACCGGGTCCACGCTACGCCTGTCGGTGCGCGACAGCGGCAGCGGGATCGCCGCCGAGCACCTGCCGCACCTCTTCGAACGCTTCTACCGCGCCGACGCCGCCCGGGACCGCGCCCACGGCGGATCGGGCATCGGCCTTGCCATCGTCCACTCCATCGTCCACGCCCACGGCGGCGCCGTGACCGCGACCAGCCCCGGTCCCGGTCACGGCGCCCTGTTCACCGTCGAGCTGCCCGTGGTCGCCGACACCCGGCCCGGTCACCGCTCACCCTGACCGTGGCTCCTTTGTCGCCGTCCGCTCCTGGGCGGCCACCGCAGTGGTGCCGGCTGCCGTGGGAGACGATACGGGTGGTGGCGGCCCAGACTTGGACAGCCATCACCCTCCGCCACAGACCCGCCTCGCAGGACCCTGTGGTGGCAAACGCCCCTATCAGTGGTGCGTGGCCACGGGCTCGTCGCGTCGGTCAGTTGTCAGCGCCGTGCGGGCAGGATTGACCTGCGGGGCGCCGTGCGCCGCGGCGGTGCTGGCCTCGGGGCTGAGGTCCAGGCGGCGCAGCAGCTGGGCGTTGAGCGCGACGACGATGGTCGACAGCGACATGAGAATCGCGCCGACCGACATGGGCAGGATGAACCCGACCGGTGCCAGCACACCCGCGGCCAGTGGCACGGCGGCGATGTTGTACCCGGCGGCCCACCACAGGTTCTGCTTCATCTTGCGGTACCCGGCGCGGGAGAGCTGGATGACCGACAGCACCGAACGCGGGTCATCCGAGGCGAGGATGACGCCGGCGGAGGCGATCGCCACGTCGGTGCCCGCGCCGATCGCGATCCCGACGTCGGCCTGGGCCAGCGCCGGAGCGTCGTTGACGCCGTCCCCGACCATGGCCACGGTGCGGCCCTCGTGCTGCAACTGGGCGACCTTCTCGCTCTTGTCCTCCGGGCGCACCTGGGCGAAGACCTGGTCGATACCCAACTCGGCGGCCACGGCCCGGGCCACCGGCTCGGCGTCGCCGGTGATCATGACAACCCGGATGCCCAGCTGGTGCAGGGCCTCGACCGCCTGCCGTGACTCCTCGCGGACCTCATCGGCCAGCGCGACGGCACCGGCCACCTCCCCGTCGATGATCACGTGCAAGACGGTGGCACCTGCCTGCGCCCACGACGCGGTCGCTGCCAGCGGCTCGGCGCCGTGCTGGGACAGCAGGGCGGGCCCGCCCACCTGGACCTCGCGGCCCTCGACGGTGGCGCGCACCCCCACGGCCATCGTCGCACGGAAGTTCACAGCCGGGGGCACCTGCAGGCCGCGGTGCTCGGCGGCCGTGACGATCGCCCCGGCCAGAGGGTGCTCGCTGTCGGCCTCGGCGGCCGCAGCCAGCCGCAGCAGATTCCCGTGCTCATACCCGCCGGTCCCCGTGACACCGGTCAGCGCGGGCTCACCCTTGGTGAGCGTGCCGGTCTTGTCGAACAGCACCGTGTCGACCACGCGCATGCGCTCGAGGGCGCCACGGTCCTTGACGAGGACCCCGCCGCGGGCGGCGCGCTCGGTCGAGATCGACACCACGAGGGGGATCGCCAGACCCAGGGCGTGAGGGCAAGCAATGACCAGGACGGTGATCGCCCGGACCAGCGCGCTCTCCGGGACCCCGAAGGACACCCACACCACCGCGGTGATCGCCGCGGCGATGACTGCGTACCAGAACAGCCAGCCGGCGGCCTTGTCCGCCAGGAGCTGGGCCCGGCTGGTGGAGGCCTGCGCCTCGGCCACCAGCCGCTGGATCCCGGCCAGGGCGGTGTCCTCCCCCACGGCCGACACCCGCACCCGCAGCGCATTGTCGGTGGCCACCGTGCCGGCCACGACCTGGTCCCCCACCGCGCGTGGCACCGGCCGCGACTCCCCGGTGATCATCGACTCATCGACATCCGCGCCGCCGTCGACGACCTCACCGTCGGCCGGTACCCGCCCGCCCGGGCGGACGATGACGACATCACCAAGACGAAGGTCAGCGGGGGCGACCGCGACGACCCGGTCCCCCTCCACCCGCTCCGCCTCGTCGGGCAGCAGCGCGGCGAGTGAGTCCAGCGCGGAGGACGTCTGGGCCAGCGAACGCATCTCCAGCCAGTGTCCCAGCAGCATGATGACGACGAGCAGCGACAGCTCCCACCAGAAGTCCACCTCGTGGGAGAACAGCCCCAGGCTGGCTCCCAGGGAGGCGACGAAGGCGACCGTGATCGCCATCCCGATGAGCAGCATCATCCCCGGCTTGCGCGAACGCAGCTCACCGACCGCGCCGGTGAGGAACGGGCGCCCGCCCCACAGGTAGATCACCGTGCCCAGCACCGGGGACACCCACTCCACCCCCGGCACGTCAGGCAGCGTGTAGCCGAGCAGGTCGGCAAACATCCCGTTCACCAGCACCGTGGGAACCGCCAGGATCAGCATGACCCAGAACAGGCGACGGAACATGCCCACGTGGTCGCCGTGCCCGCCGTGACCGGGGTGACCGCCGTGATCGGCGTGGACGTCGGGACCGCTGTCGTGACCGGGCTGTTCGCCGTGCCCATCGTGCACGGCCGAGCCATGTCCTGCGGCGGTCAGCGGGTCGGTGACACCCGTGTCGCCAGTGGGTATCGCTTGCCCGTGCGTGGCCTCCCCTTTCCCATGCCCGCCCGCGTCGCCCTGCGCCGAGTCGTGGTGGACGTGTGCGCTGTGACCCTGGCCCTCGCCTGGCCGGCGCCCTGCGTGATCGTGGCCCGGTGACGTACCCATGGCAACCCCTCACTCCTTCGTTCCGCATACCCCTGGAGGGTATCTGCGTCAGTCGTAAGGAGCCCGGGCAGCGGTCCATTCCCGATTCGCCTGCACGAGGCAGAGATGTTCATCGGCTCTTCATGAAAGCTCGATCGGTTGCCCCACTTGGTCGATGCCTCTTCGGACCGCAACAACCATGAGGAGGATTCGTGGCAGCCACCAAGCACCCACCGTCGTCACCGCCGTCCAGGCGCCCGCGGACCACTCCTGGGAGGACGCGGCCGCGGCCCTAGTCCGGCTCGGCAACCGGTTCGACTTGGGACCTCCTGGCGAGGCCCCGATCCAAGTGCCGGTGACTGCCCCACGGGGCACGGTCCGCGCGCTAGCGCCCCCAACCTGTGCATCAGCGAGGCGTCAGCGGCATGGGCTGACAGTGGGTGCCGTCGATGGAGGGTAGTCCAAAGGACGGGCTATGGACACGCCTCAGTCCGTGTCGCACTGACGCTCTGCAGGTTCCTCAAAGGCCGTCACCGGGCGCGCCTGCGCTTCCTCCGGTGTCGAAGCCACCCCGTTCTCCGCGATGTCCTTGATGAGCCAGTCCATCTCGAAGATCTCGCGCCGCTGCGCCTCGCTGATCTCCACGGCAAGCTCACAGACCCGGACGTCCTCGATCCCGGCTCGCTCCGAGCGCGTAATGGCCAGGGAGTGGTGGGGAATCATCGCGCGCATGAAGGCGGCGTCGTCCACCGTTGCCTGGCTGCGGTCCAGCGCGATCCCGCCCGCTAGCAGCCCGAGACTCACCACCACGACGACGGCGTTCGCCTTGGTGTTCTTGTACATATTGAGCATCCACGCGAGCATGACCAGCCCCATCGCGCCACCCATGGTCACCGCCATGAAGACACGGCTTTGGCTGAAGCGTATGTGGCCCCACTCCCACGACCCGGCGAACATCACCCAGTACATAACGACCATCGCCGTCAGGAGCATCGCAGCGAACCGCAGGTACATCTTCATGCTCGGAGTCCGCGAGTGGCTGTCGTGGTTGTCATCGTTCGAGTGTTCGTGCTCGGCCATGGGAAACACTCTCCTGTTCATTCAGCGCTGGGTCCTCATCGTTCTCTCGGTCATCGGGCGCCGTCCTGTTTCGGGTCGACATGGACCGGCGGGCGAACTTGGGCTCGCCCGCCGGCGGGTCCGAACCTCACAGGCCCTGGAGGAGTTCCTCCATCTCGCTGATTTCGGCCTGCTGGTCATCGATGATCTTCTGGGCGAGTTCCAGCGCCTGCGGGTTCTCCCCGCTGTCGAGCTCGTCCTGAGCCATGTCGACCGCGCCGCGGTGGTGCGCGATCATCAGCTCGAGGAACCGCTGGTCGAACTCGGCGCCGGACAGGGACTCCAGCTCGGCCATGGCCTCCTCCTGACTCATCCCCTCCATGTCCATGCCGCCGTGGTCCATGCCCTCGTGGCCCATGGGGGAGGTCTCCTCACCCCAGGTCTCGAGCCAGGCCGTCATCTGCTCGATTTCCGGGCCCTGCGCCGCGGAGATCCGCTCTGCGAGGGAGCGCACCTCCTCGCTGGCAGCCTTCTCCACGGCCAGGTCGGCCATCTCGATAGCGCCCTCGTGGTGGACGATCATCATCTGGGCGAACATCGTGTCCGCGTCGTTGTGCACGTCCTCGGCCTGCGTCGCGCTGTCGGTCGTCTCCTCCGTGGCGTTGCCGGCGGCCGGCTCCTCCGGTGTGCTCTGCTCGCCGTTACCGCACGCGGCCAAGGCGAGAGTCAGCGCAACCCCGCCGGCAACGGCGCAGAGTCGGGTCCTGAGTGTCACGGGCGTCTCCATCTGCTCAATGTGGCCGATGGGCGAGAAGGCCCAGCCGCAGCTGGTCAGCCCATCGGGTGGGGCTAATGGAGGCTAACCACGTGCTGGGTGGCGACACCACGCCCAGCAGCGGCCTCACGGGCATTCTTCATCGAGTCTTCATCCCGGTGCTCCTGGCACGGGGACCCGGAGCGCCCGGTCGGACTCATCTGGCTCCAGCAGCGACCCCAACCCGTGCAGCCTCGACCAACGCCAATCGCCAGGATCAGGCCGAACAGTTGGGGGGTGGCCCGCAGTCACCTGCGGGCCACCCCCCGTTGCTCAACCCACTCGGATGAACGTTGGGTTCGCCTTATAGATGTCACGCACCGACAGCGGGTTGCCCGGGCTGAAGGCCGCGATGTACTGCCCATTCCCCACGTAGATGCCCACGTGCCCGGGCCACCACACCAGGTCACCGGGCTGGGCCTGGGAGGCCGAGACCTGCGTGCCCGCGTTGCGCTGCGCCGAGGAGGACCGTGGGATGGAGATGCCTGCCTGGGCGTACACGTACTGGGTGAACCCCGAGCAGTCGAAGCCCGCCGGGGTCGACCCGCCCCACACGTAAGGGGTGCCGATGTATCGGTAGGCGATGTCCAGGACCGCGTTGCCCGACGCGTTGGCCGGCGGGGCCTCCCGGGCGGCCGACCGCGACGCCGAGGCGGTCTCCCGCTCGACGCCGGTCGCCGACGAGGTGGCCGTGGTCGCCGCCGACGTGCCGCCCTGACCCTGGGGGATGGTCAGCACCTCGCCGACAATGATCAGGGCCTGCGCGTTCAGACCGTTCGCCGCGATGATCGCCGAGATCGTGCTGTCGTAGCGCTGCGCCAACTTCCCCACGGTGTCTCCCGACACGACGGTGTGGGTGACCTGCGCCGCGTCACCGGTCTGCGTGCTCGCCGTCGCCTGGGTGTCGACGACCGGGGGGTCGGGGTGGACCGGCTCCATCGCGGAGGCGGTGGTCGTGGCCATGGTCAAAACCAGGCCGGAGGAGGCCGCGGCAAGCGCGGCACGGCGGGCGGCCGGACCCGTCAGGCACGGGCCCAGTGATGAGAAAGCGGTGATGGGACGGCCCTCGGCGCGGTGCCGTCCACGGGTGTGGCTAGATGTCACGGGTAAACCTCTCCAGGGCGCCTACGAGGTCAGCTGTCGGGTTCGGGTAGGAGCACACCCGGCTCGGTCATCGAGCTTCACCCCAAGGACCTGCACGCAGGCCCAGATTGGGTTCCCCGTCCCTGCCACGGACGATCGAGGACCACGGTGCGGTGGCAGGGCTCGGCGTCCGCACGCGGGCTTCCCGATGAAGGGGCCGGGAAGCAGGAGCGACGCTACACACCCCGACCCCCAGGATCACGGTTCGATAACGGCCTCGGGGAAGACTTCATCAAACCTTCATTCCCACCACGTCTCCTGCCCAGGCACTCTCACAACGTGCGTGTCCAAGAACCGGGCTGCTCGATCCGTTGGACATATGAGTTCAAGCCGCTACGCGGACGCCGGTTCGTCCTCGCGGGCCCGTTCCGGCCCCTGTGGCGCCGTTACATGCAACGGGCTCTCGCCCGGATGGTCGAAGTCGTGGAAGCCGGCTGACAACGGGGACGTGCCCGCTCGTCCGAGTAGGCGTTCCTGGTTTCGCCGCTGGCGCCGTTGGGTGACGTTGCAGCGCCAGCTCACGAACTGGCGTCCGCACATGCTGCGACTCGGCTCACGCTCCCGTCTCACGAGCTCCCGTGCCTACCAGCTCGCGGACATGCGCGTCCGCAGTACCACTGGCTCCCATGCTGGCTCTCTGAGCAAGTGAGGCGCAGGCACCGCTTCTCGTCGACACCCTGCGTGCCGAACCGCGCGGCATGGCCTCCGTCGCCGTCCATGCCATGGGCCATGTGGCCGGCAACCTCGGCGGTGTGCCGCCGCCCGCCGCGCCACAGGAGTCCGCAGGAGCAGGAGGCAGAGGCGCACGTGTGCTCCACCGCCGGACGCTACCCACTCGAGCGCCTCGTGAACGTCAGGTGGGTGACGCCGCTGGGCGTCGAGACCACCTCGATGTCATAACTGCGCTCCAGCCCCTCCAGGCCGTCCCACAGCAACGCGCCGTGCCCGAGGACGATAGGCACCTGGACGAGGTGAATGTGGTCGACGAGACCCGCGGCGATGAACTCGCGCGCGACGGTCGCCCCGCCACCGATACGGACGTCGAGGCCGCCCGCGGCCCGACGTGCGACGTCCAGCGCCTCCGCCGGTGAGGCCTCGAGGAAGTGGAAGGTCGTGCCGCCCGCCATCTCGATCGCCTCTCGCGGGCGGTGGGTGAGCACGAGGACCGGAGTGTGGAACGGGGGCTCGCTCCCCCACCAGCCGCGCCAGTCGGCGTCGTCATGCCAGCCGGGCGGCCCGAACTTGCCCGCCCCCATGATCTCCGCGCCGATGCCCGGCTCGTGCGAACGAGCCATCGCGTCGTCGACGCCGGCACTGCCCGTCGGTGCGCCCACCAGCCGGGCCCCGAAGCTGGTGGCGAACATCCACTCGTGGAGCCGCTCGCCCGCGTGCCCCATCGGGGTCTCGAGGCTCTGCACCTCCCCCGCGACGAAGCCGTCGAGAGAGATCGACAGGTTGTGGATCCGGGTCCTGGACATCGCTACCTCCTCCGGCCGGCCGTGCGGTGGTGCTGACCGCCGACGCGAGCCGAAGTCATCGCGGCGGCCCGACGTCGGGCTCGGGCCGGGCCCAGCTCTCCTGGCCCGGCCAGAGGAACCCGGCGATCGTCGTCGACGTCGCGAAGGCCACCACCGCCGTCGCCACGACGAAGACGGTCTCGTTGCTCACCGTGGCCTCGAGGTACTGGCTGGAGATGACCAGCTGCATGACCACCTGGAACGCCAGGTGCCAGCCCACCGCGGCCCAGACCGAGCCCGAGATCAGCCGGATGCACCCGACCACCACCCCCATCCCGAAGAACAGGACAAGCCGCTCGAGGAGGACGCCCCACCCCTCGGTGATCACCCACAGCGCCGTGCCGAACAGCATGAAGAGGAGCGCCTGGACGAGCACGGCGAGCCACGGCGCCACGGCGGCGGTGAGGTTGCGGTAGACGTACCCGCGGAAGAGCAGCTCCTCGGGGAACGCCTCGTAGACGAGGACCAGGACGACGAGCAGGAGGACGACGCCGACGGTCTCGGCGAGCGTCGCGTCGATCTCGATCCGCAGCCACCCGGCCGCCAGCGCGACCGCCAGCCCGACCGCGGCCGGCAGCAGCCAGCTCAGGGCTCCGTAGAGCAGGTCGCGGGCCGCGCGCTTTCCACCGGACAGCCCCAGCGTCCCGACGGGGCGCCTGTCCAGGAGCCGGCGCGCCGCGACGACGAGTGCCCCGGCGATGAGAAGCGCCGCCAGGGCACTGACGGCGTGCCTCGCCAGTGAGAGGCCTTCGCCCCACACTCGAGTGGTCAGTGCCGCGATCGCCAGCCAGCCCAACAGGGCACCCGTGACGACGACGGCCAGCCGCGCCGCGACAGGCAGACGCGGGGGCGCCGCCTCGGCCACCTGTCCGTTGCCCGGATGGGTCATCTCTCGACGCTATGCCAGCCCCTCCGTCCCCCGCAGCCATTTTGTCCGAGGTCCGTCACCCGGCGCGGACGAACCAGTCGACGGCGAGGTCGACCACCGCGTCGGGTGCGTCGTCGGTGATGAAGTGGGCGGCGTCGTCGACGTAGGCGAACTCGGCCCGGTCCGCGTACCGCTCCGGTTCCCGGCAGGTCCGGCCGACGAGCTCCTCGGTGAAGGCGTAGTCGAGCCGGCCGAAGACGACGAGGGTCGGCACGGTGAGCCGCCGGCGCCGGTAGACGCCGCGCATGATCCGCCACCCCTCCGCCGCGACCATGTGGCGGCACAGCGGACGGACGGCTGCGTCGACCTCGGGCCGGGCCATCGGTGCGAGGTGGGCGGCCACCGTGTCCCCGGCCATCGGACGGGCGAGGTACCTCGGAGAGAAGGTCCCGCGCAGCGACCTGCCTGGCCGGTGCCAGATGAACGGGGGCAGATGACGAAAGGCTCGGCGCATTGCCGGGTCGAACGTCATGAAACCGGGCGGAACGGCGAGTTGCGTCGCTGTCCGCACACGGTCGGGGTGCGCATAGCAGAGCTGCATGGCGGTGATGGAGCCCATGTCGTGTGACACGAGATCGACCCGGTCGAGGCCCAGCACGTCGAGCAGGGCGACGACGTCGCGCAGCCGGGTCTCCCGGTCGATGCGTGGGTCGTCGGCGCTCGTCCAGCCCGCACCGCGCAGGTCGGGGCACAGCACGCGGTAGCCGTGCCCGGCGATGGCCGGGGCGATGTCGTGCCACTGCCACCAGTGCTGCGGGAAGCCGTGCAGGAGCATGACCGGCGGTCCCTCCCCGATGGTGGCGAGGTGGGTGCGCAGCCCCGGAGTGTCCACGACTCGATGATCGAACCCGGCAGCCTCGGGCAGCGGCGGCGACCACCCCGCAGTGTCGACCGGACCGGCGTCGGGGTGAGCAGGAGTGTCCATGACGGCCTTCTTCGTTCGTCGGACTACTATGAACATAGTAAACCTGCCCGAAGGGGGATGTCCATGGCCGGGACCCGGGAACGAGCACTTGAGGCGGCGGTGGCACTGCTGGGCACGGACGGCGTCCGCGCCCTGAGCCACGCGCGCGTCGACGACCGCGCGGGGCTCCCCCCGGGCTCGACGTCGAACTGGTTCCGTACCCGCCGGGCACTGCTCGCTGGTGTCGTGGACTGGATCGCCGAGAGCGAGCGGGCCGACGTCGACCCCACCGGCATGCCGCACGTAGCCAGCCCCTCCGACCTCGTCGAGGCCCTGTGCGCGATGGTCGAGATCGAGACCGGCCGGTTCGCCGTCCGCACCCGCGCGCGCTACGCCCTGTTCCTCGAGCTGTCCGGCGACCCGGAGCTGGCCGAGCCGCTGCGTCACCAGCGCCAGGAGTTCGAACGGTGGACGGAGACGGTCGTTGCTGCCGCCGGCATCCCGGACCCCGTGCCCGCGACACGGGCGCTCATGGCCCTCGCCGAGGGGCTACTCCTCCACCGCCTCACCGTGGACGCCGCGCTGAACATGCGACCCGCGATCGAGCGGGCGGTGCGCGCACTCGCAGCGACCTGATGTCTCGCCGGGGGTGTACCACTCCCCTGGCCCGGTCCTACCGTTGTGCCATGCGTCTGGAGAACATCGTGCTCGACGCCGTGGACCCGGGCCGGGTCGGCCGGTTCTGGGAGGCCGTCCTCGGGGGCGAGCGGCTCAGTGACGGGCCGGAGGGGTTCGAGACCCGGCTCCCGATTCCCGACGGCCCGGTCATCGACCTGTGCGTCCAGCCGGTCCCCGAGCCACCGGCCGAGCCGCTGCGACTGCACCTCGACCTGCTCGGCGGGGACCGCCAGCTCGAGCTCGTCGACAGGTTCCTCGAGATCGGTGCCTGGCACCTCGACATCGGGCAGGGTGAGGTGCCGTGGGTCGTCCTGGCCGATCCGGAGGGCACCCCGTTCTGCGTCATGGAGCACCGGGACGTCTACCGCGACACCGGGCCGGTCGCGGCTCTCCCCCTCGACTCCGCCGACCCCGAGCGCGACCTCGAGTTCTGGTCGTGGCTCACCGGCTGGACCAGGGCCGACGGCGTCGCGCCCTGCTCGCTGCGGCACCCCTCCCGGCGCGGGCCGCTGCTCGAGCTCTGCCCTGAGCCGGCCCCCAAGGGCCGCGCGAAGAACAGGGTCCACCTCGACGTCCGGCTCGATCCCGGCGACGATGCCGACGCCGTCGCCGCGGGTATCGTCGAGCGTGGCGGCCGGGAGCTCGACCCGGGCTGGGGCGACCTGCCGTGGCGGGTGTTCGCAGACCCGTCCGGCAACGAGCTGTGCGTGCTGCCCGCCGTCAGGTGACCTCTCCGAGCTCGTCGCCGCCGAGACTCGACGCCAGCTCGCCCGGTGGGAGCGACTGACAGAGGTACCGGTCCCGGCCGATCTACGATGGCGCGCAAGGTCACGATCTGGCCCGGACAGGTCGTCGTCCCGGTCTTCCCGACCGACTTCACCTGGGACGACGAGGCCGGCGAGCTCTCCGGGTTCACCCACACGTTCTCCCTGGGCGACGCCGTGTCACTAGGGGGCGGTGACAGCGAAACGCCTCCGTCGATCGTTGAGCACCTTCCGACAGGCTGCGAAGGCGATCAGTACTTCGTCGTGCACTCCGCGTGAGGACCGGTGCCCAGCTCGATCAACGACAATGATGGCGTCCGGCGTGGAACTCGAGCAGCCGCCTGGGCGTTAGTGGCTCGACACCGAACGAGGGAGCGTACGTGGGTAGGCAAGGCGGACAAGGAGCGGCGGCGGACGCCGTCGTCAACGGTGTGCTGACCGGGGGCTGGTACGCGCTGCCTGACGTCGTCGCGTCGCGCCGGGCACGCGGGTCGCTCAAGGTGGCGGTGATCGTCGGCGGTGCGGCGTGGGCCGCACGAGCCGTACGAGCCGCACAGGCGGCCGACGGCGACACCGTGGACGCCGCCGCTGAGGGCGGCGGAGACGCGCCAGCAGCCGAGGCGGTCCCCACCACCCTGGTGGCACGGATGGCGACCGAGCCGGCGATCGACGCGCAGGCACTCGGGCTGGGCGGCACCCCACCGAACGGCGTCGGGCCGGTGAGGATGGCGGCCGGTGTGGCGCTGGTTGTGCTGAGCGTCGTGGGGACGGTGGCGGGCGAGCGGGCGATCTACCGGTGGGGCGAGCGGCTCACGGCACGCGGCGTCCGGTACGCGCACACCCGGATCGGGCTGGCGGCCGGCGGCGTCATGGGTCTCAGCACCTGGGCCTTGGCGCGTGACTGACGACTGAGGGTCCGGCCCGAGATCTCATCCGCCCTGACGGGACGTCATCGCGACCGTAGCGACCAGTGCCGAGACCCGGCGAGATGCCGTTTCGACGACTCCGGGCACGGGCGGGCGTAGGGTTCCGCGCATGGACGTCGTGGCCTGGCTGCTCGACTCGGACCCCGCCCTGCGCTGGCAGGTGCTCGCCGACCTCACCGACGCACCGCAGGACGAGGTGGCCGCCGAACGTGCCCGGGTCGCCACGACCGGGTGGGGGGCGCACCTTCTCGCCGAACAGGCCGACGACGGACGCTGGGACGGCGGCATCTACCGCCCCGGGTGGGTGGACGAGTCCCGTCCCTTCTTCGACGCGTGGACGGCCACCCACTTCGCCCTCCAGCAGCTCGCCGACCTCGGGCTCGACCCGGCGAGCCCGCAGGCCGAGCGCGCCCTCGGCCTCGTGCGGGAGCACGTGCGCTGGGAGCACGAGGGCGAGCCCTTCTTCGACGGCGAGGTCGAACCCTGCATCAACGGCGTCGCGCTGCGCACGGCCGGGTACTTCGAGCAGGACGCCTCCCCCATGGTCTCCACCCTGCTGGCCGGCCGGCTGCCCGACGGCGGGTGGAACTGCTGGGCCGAGCACGGCGCCTCGGTCTCCTCCTTCCACTCGACCGTGTGTGTCGTCGAGGGCCTGCTCGCGTGGGAGCGTGCCGGCCACGACGAGCCCGACGTCCGCGAGGCCCGGCTCTCCGGCGAGGAGTACCTCCTCGATCGGGGCCTGTTCCGCCGTCGCTCCGACGGCACCGTCGCCGACCCGCGGATGACGATGCTCTCCTACCCCGTGCGCTGGTACCACGACGTCCTGCGCGGCCTCGAGCACTTCCGGCTGGCCGACCGCCGCGACCCGCGGCTCGCGGAGGCGGTCGAGCTCGTCCGGGGCAAGGCGGACGAGAGAGGGCTGTGGACCCTGGAGCTGCACCACGAGGGACCCACCCTTCTCGACCTCGGTGAGGGTGAGGGCTTCCCGAGCCGGTGGGTGACCCTGCGGGCCCTGCGCGTGCTGCGCTGGTGGGACGGCGGACCAGGGTGAGATCAGGGCGGTCCCCGATGTCGCGGCGTGGGACCCGACCCTAGCGTTGGGGTCATGAACACCTTCTTCGACAGCATCCGCCGCACTGGCTTCCGGCGCGGCCCCCAGCGGATCCTTGGCGGCGTCTGCGGTGGTGTCGCCGCCCGCCTGGGCGCCAACGTGATGATCGTGCGCCTGCTCCTCCTGCTCGCGTTCCTGCTGCCGGGCATCGGGTGGGTGCTCTACGTCGCCCTCTGGGCCCTGCTCCCGTGGCAGGACGGCAGCATCCCGCTCGAGCGGGCACTGTCCCGCTGACGCGTACGGCGCGTCCCTGGCGACGAACGGCGGGGTTGACCGCCTCTGTACGGTGAGGCACACCGGGGCGCGCGCCGGCGCTCCCGCGGAGAGGAGCAGCGATGTCCTTCCAGGCCTACCTCGACGCCGTCGAGACGAATACCGGCCTCACGCCGCGCCAGCTCCTGCAACAGGCCAACGAACGCGGCTTCGGCGCAGGGACCAAGGCCACCCCCATCGTCGAGTGGCTCCGGGACGAGTACGGGCTCGGCCGCGGCCACGCCATGGCAATGGTCCACGTCATCACCAAGGGCGACCAGATCAGTGCCACGCACGTCGGCTCCGGCGGTACCCATGCCGACGCCTCCGACCGGCTGTGGCTCGACGGCAAGGACACGAAGCCCGAGGGTTGGTAGTCAGCCGTCCGCAGCGCCGACGCCGTCGAACGGCGTGATGAGCGCGAGCCCCGGCTCGGTGCCCTCGATCCCGAAGTCGGAGTCACTGAGATAGAGCCGGAGCCGCCCCGCCGCGTCCAGGGGGTCACCGTCGGGGTACGCGCCTCCTACCTCACACGTGCGCGGCGTCGAGGCGACCTCGATGACGGTGCCCACCTCCGTCGTCCCCTTGAGGACCCGGTCGACCTCGACGTCCCACACCGTGGCGGTCACCCCGAACATGGCCCGCTCCCCCACCCGCTCGACCGGCCGGCCCTCGACGACGACGTCGGCCAGCTCGGTCCGGGCCGCGTCATCGTCGGCGGGCACCCACGAGATGCAGGACTCCCCGGCGGCCGGCGCACCGCAGGCAGCGACCATGGCAGCGAGCAACCCGACGACGGCGGCGGCGGCGGCGGCTACGGTCTCGGGCCGGCGTGGACGACGTGGCTCCATACCTGTCTGTGTCACGACGGTCGTGGCCCTTGCACGCCTCAGCAGTCCAGCTCCACGTGGTTGGACTCGTCCGTCGTGCTGCCCGTGGAGATCCCCGCCGCGGCCCAGTAGACCGGGTCGATGAACCGTGCTCCCTCGTGCGTCATGATCGCGAGAAGGGTCGAGTCGTAGGCGTTCCCGTCGCCGTCGACGCCCTGGACGCGGGCGAGCGTGCCGTCGACGTAGCCCTCCGGAGCGTCGAACGGTCCCGTGCATGTCAGTGTCGGCGCCACCTCCGGCGCCCGCGGCGCAGTCCCCAGCGAGGACCGGCAGCTGAGGTCGGTCGTCGCGAGGTCGCACAGCTCATCAGGGGTCGCGCGCGCGTCGTGCGCGTCGCCGAGCAGCGCGGCCACCTCCGCGGCCGCCGGGACGGCGGCGTCGCCGGCGCACGAGGCCGTGAGGACGCCGACGGCCGCTGCGCCCACCGACACCCATCGCGCTCGACGGCCTCGACCGGCCATGTCCCTGCTCCGCTCTTCCCTGTCGTGTTGGGGCACCTGTATACCGGCGTGGGCCGCCTGCTTCTCGCCGTTTGCACACGGGGATGCCGCAGTGCGTCGTCGTCGGTGTCTACGCCGACGGGGACTTTTCCTCGTTGGCTGAGGCTGCTCAGGCGCCGACGTACGCGGCCAGGTGCTCGCCGGTCAGGGTGGCCCGGCCCGCGACGAGCTCGGCGGGTGTGCCCTGGAAGACGACCCGTCCGCCGTCGTTCCCGGCGCCCGGGCCCAGGTCGACGAGCCAGTCGGCGTGGGCCATGACGGCCTGGTGGTGCTCGATGACGACGACTGTGCGGCCGGAGTCGACGAGGCGGTCGAGCAGCGCGAGCAGCTGCTGGACGTCGGCGAGGTGCAGGCCGGTGGTCGGCTCGTCGAGGACGAGGGTGGAGCCCTTCTCCCCCATGTGGACGGCGAGCTTGAGCCGCTGGCGCTCCCCGCCGGAGAGCGTGGTGAGCGGCTGGCCGAGGGTGAGGTAGCCGAGACCGACGTCGGCGAGGCGCTCGAGGATGGCGTGCGCGGCCGGGGTGCGGGACTCACCGTCGGCGAAGAAGGCCTCCGCCTCGGCGACGGGCATCTCGAGCACCTCGGCGATGTTCCGCCCCCCGAGGGTGTACTCGAGCACCGCAGCCTGGAAGCGCCGGCCCTCGCACTCCTCGCACGTGGTGCTCACGGTGTCCATGAAGCCGAGCTCGGTGAAGATGACCCCGGCGCCGTTGCACACCGGGCACGCACCCTCCGAGTTCGCGCTGAACAGCGCCGGCTTGACGCCGTTGGCCTTGGCGAAGGCCTTGCGCACCGGCTCGAGCAGGCCGGTGTAGGTGGCCGGGTTGGAGCGCCGCGAGCCCTTGATCTGGCCCTGGTCCACGACGATGACGCCCTCGCGGCCCCCGAGGTTGCCGTGGATGAGGGAGCTCTTGCCGGAGCCGGCCACGCCGGTGACGACGGTGAGGACCCCGGTGGGGACGTCGACGTCGACCCCGGTGAGATTGTTCTGCCGCGCGCCGCGGATCTCGAGGGCGCCCGTGCGCTCGCGGACGGTGTCCTTGAGGTGCACCCGGTCGTCGAGGTGGCGGCCGGTGAGCGTGCCGCTCGCCCGCAGACCCTCGAGGCTGCCCTCGTAGACGATCTCCCCGCCGCCCGTGCCGGCCCCTGGACCGAGGTCGACGACGTGGTCGGCGATGGCGATCGTCTCCGGCTTGTGCTCGACGACGAGGACGGTGTTGCCCTTGTCGCGCAGCTGCGTCAGCAGGGCGTTCATCCGCTCGATGTCGTGGGGGTGCAGCCCGACCGTGGGCTCGTCGAAGACGTAGGTGACGTCGGTGAGGGAGGAGCCGAGGTGGCGGATCATCTTGACGCGCTGGGCCTCTCCGCCGGACAGCGTGCCCGAGGGGCGCTCGAGGGACAGGTACCCCAGCCCGATCCCGACGAAGGAGTCGAGCAGGTGGCGCAGGTTGTCCAGCAGCGGGCCGACGGAGGGCGCCTCGAGCCCGCGCACCCACTCGGCGAGGTCGCTGATCTGCATCGCGCAGGCATCGGCGATGCTGGTGCCGCGGATCGTCGACTCGCGGGCGTGGGGGGCCAGCCGGGTGCCCTCGCAGTCGGGGCAGGTCTGGTAGACGACCGCGCGGTCGACGAAGGCCCGGATGTGCGGCTGCATCGCGTCACGGTCCTTGGCGAGCATCGACTTCTTGATCTTCGGGACGAGGCCCTCGTAGGTCATGTTCGCCCCGCCGACGGGGACCTTGACCGGCTCCTTGTAGAGGAAGTCGTGGAGCTCGCGCTTGGTGTAGTCGCGGATCGGCTTGTCCGGCTTGAGGAAGCCGGACTCCATGAAGAGCTTGACGTACCAGCCGTCGGCGACGTACCCCGGGACGGTGATGGCGCCCTCGGCGAGGGACTTGGAGTCGTCGTAGAGCTGGGCGAGGTCGATGTCGGTGACCGCGCCGCGTCCCTCGCAGCGGGGGCACATGCCGCCGAGCTGGTTGAAGGTCGCCTTGACGGCCTTCTTCCCGCCGACGGAGATGGCCCCCTGCGAGGTGACGGACGGGACGTTGAAGGAGTAGGCGTTCGGGGAGCCGACGTGCGGCTCACCGAGGCGGCTGAAGAGCATGCGCAGGAACGCGTTGGCGTCGGTGACCGTGCCGACGGTGGAGCGCGGGTTCGCGCCCAGCCGTTCCTGGTCGACGACGATCGCCGTCGTCAGGCCCTCGAGGACGTCGACGTCGGGGCGTGCCTGGGTGGGCATGAAGCCCTGGAGGAAGGTGCTGTAGGTCTCGTTGATGAGCCGTCGCGACTCCGCGGCCACGGTGTCGAAGACGAGGGAGCTCTTGCCCGAGCCGGAGACCCCGGTGAAGACCGTGAGCCGCCGCTTGGGGATGTCGACGTCGACGTCCCGGAGGTTGTTCTCCCGGGCGCCGCGCACCCGGATGAGGTCGTGGGTGTCGGCCTGCGTCGCGCGGGCCGTCGAGGTGTCGGTCGTCGTCATCCGGGTCTCCGTTGGGGTCGCGTCAGCTCTGCTGGAGCCGGACGGTGTTGCCGGCCGGGTCGCGGAACGCGCAGTCGCGCACGCCCCAGTCCTGGTCGGTGGGCTCCTGCATGACCTCGACGTCGGCGGCCTGGGCCCGCTCGAAGGCGCCGTCGAGGTCCGGGGTGGCGAGGAGGACGCTGGCGAAGGTGCCCTTGGCCATCATCTCCGCGATGGTCCGCTGCTCGTCCTCGGTGATGTTCGGGTCCGCCGTCGGCGGGTAGAGGACGATCGAGGTGCCGGGCTGGCTGGGCGCACCGATGGTGATCCAGCGCATGGCGCCCTGGCCGACGTCCTGGCGGACCTCGAAGCCGAGGGCGTCCCGGTAGAAGGCGAGCGAGGCCTCCGGGTCGGTGGTGGGCAGGAAGCTGGCGTGAATGGTGATGTCCATGACGGTCACGCTAGGGGCAGGGCTGCGACGCGGGCTTCTTGATTCCTGACCGGTCTGGTGACGCGCTTGGAGACGCACGGGGGGATCCCCCCGGGCATGTCCGAGGCGCGCTCGCGGTAGGCGCTGGGCGGCACCCCGACGAGCTCCCGGAAGCGCGTGCTGAACGTCCCCAGGGAGGAGAAGCCGACCGCGAAGCAGACCTCGGTGACGCTCAGCTCCCCCCGGCGCAGCAGCGTCATCGCGCGCTCGATGCGGCGGGTCATGAGGTAGGAGTAGGGCGGCTCGCCGTACGCGTTGCGGAACTCCCGGCTCAGGTGCCCGGCGGACATGTGGACGCCACGGGCGAGGGCGGGGACGTCGAGGGGCTGCGCGTACTCGCGGTCGATCCGGTCGCGGACACGGCGAAGCAGCGCGAGGTCCTGCAGGCGCTGCTCCGCGGCGGTGTCCACGGCGCCGATCGTGCCACGTCCGGCCCGGCCTGCCTAGGCCCCGTCCCAGGTGGGCGTCGTGGCGCGGTCCCGGGCGCGGGCGACCGCTGGGACGCGGCGGTCCCAGCCGGGTCTTGCCCGGTGATCGGCCTGTCGTCAGCTGGCCGTGCCGTGAGAACGTGGGCGACGCTACGTCACCGTTGCGGCTCCCGACTTCCGCGAAAGGCCGCGTCTCGTATGGATGCTCGTCCCTCGCCACTCGGCCGCCGCTGGGAGGTTCTGCTCGCCGTCGCGCTCGTGGGTCTGGCCCTCGTCCCCGGGGTGGAGCGCCAGGGCGTGGACCTCGCCGAGCTTCCCGACCGGGCGATGGACCCCGTGGGATGGGCTCTGCTCGTCACTCAGGGGGCCGCGGTCGGCCTGCTGCGCCGCTGGCCCTCCGCCGGCCTCGCCGTCGTCGGCACCGCGTTCGGCGCCTACCAGCTCCTGGGGTACCCGACGACGTTCGCGGCCCTCGGGCTGCTGGTCGCGCTCGTGGCGGCGGGAGCACTGACGCAGCGCCGTCGCGTGCTCACGGCCGGGTGCGCGGCGGCCGGTTACGTGCTCCTGTCGGTAGCGCTCGCGGCCGCCGGCTCACCCACCGGTGCCTGGGACTTCGTGGTGTTCGGGCTCCTGCTGGCGTCCCTGTGGCTGGTGGGGAGCTGGCTGCGCGGTCGAGCGGAGGTTCAAGAGAACCGCCGTCGGGAGGTGGAGCGTGCCGCCGTAGAGCAGGAACGCAGCCGCATCGCCCGGGAGCTGCACGACGTCGTCACCCACCACGTCACCGCCATGGTCGTCCAGGCCGACGCCGCGCACTACAGCCCGGACCGGGACGCGACGGCGGCCGTGCTCACGACGATCAGCGAGACCGGGCGGGCGGCGCTCACCGACCTGCGCGGACTGCTCGACGCGTTGGACGGAGCCGACGACGGGACCACCAGGGAGCCCGCCGTCGTCGACGTCGAGGAGCTGGTCGCGAGGGCTCGTGCGGCCGGCCAGCCCGTCGAGCTCGTCCAGCTGGGTGAGTCGGCGCCGCTCGGGGCGGCGACCTCGCTCGCGGTGACGCGACTGGTGCAGGAGTCCCTGACGAACGCGATGAAGCACGCCCGCGGTGCCGCGACGCAGGTGCGGGTCCGGTACGAGGAGAGTGGGGTGGAGGTGGCGGTGACGACGGAGCCGGCGCTCGAGCCGGGGCTGGGCCGCGGCAGCGGGCAGGGGCTGATCGGCTTGCGGGAGCGCGTCGCGCTGCTCGGCGGGGTCCTGGAGGCAGGCCCGGTCGACGGCCGGTTCGTCGTGCACGCCCGGATCCCGGCATGAGCGCAGAGACGGCGGCATCGCCCATCCGGGTCGTGGTGTGCGACGACCAGGAGCTCGTCCGCACGGGGTTCGCCACGATCATCGGCGCGCAGCCCGACCTACAGGTGGTCGGGGAGGCGGCCGACGGCCGATCCGCCGTCCATGTCGTCGCGCGGGAACGTCCCGACGTCGTCGTCATGGACATCCGGATGCCCCAGCTGGACGGCATCGAGGCCACGCGCCGGATCGCCGGACCGGACGTGAGCGACCCCGCGAAGGTGCTCATCGTGACGACCTTCGACCTCGACGCGCTCGTCTTCGACGCGCTCCGGGCGGGGGCCAGCGGGTTCCTGCTCAAGGACGCCCGCCCGGCGGAGCTCCTCCACGCGATCCGGGTCGTCGCAGCGGGAGAGTCGCTGCTGTCGCCCGCCATCACGCGCGGTCTCATCGGGCGCTTCGCCCAGCGGGTGCGGCCCGCCGACCCCGACACCGGGGCGCTCGCCACCCTGACGGCACGGGAGCGGGAGGTGCTGGCCCTCGTCGCGGAGGGGCTGTCCAACGCGGAGATCGCCCGCGCGCTCGTCATCAGCCACGAGACGGTGAAGACCTACGTCTCCCGCATCCTCATGAAGCTCGACCTCCGGGACCGGGTGCAGGCCGTCGTCCTCGTCCACCGCCTGGGGCTGGCCGGAGGTCACTGACCTCCGGTCCGGGGTGTCCCTCTGGAGAGCTACCGGACATGTCCTCCCGGGCGTGACGACCCGGGCGCGCGTCGTCCGTAGCGTCGTTCTCGATCCCATACCGAACGAGGAGGACGCACGATGAGCAGGACTATCAAGGACACGCCGCCCACACCGCCGAGCCCCCGGACCGCCGGCCCCACGGCCGGCCCTGGGCGACCCGGCCCCTGGTCCACGGGCTGGGTGCGGGCCACGGCGCTGCTGGTCGCGCTCGTGGCGGGGATGGTCGTGACGAGCTCGATCGCCTCGGCGCTCGACCACCCGGTCGTCGCGCTGCTGTCGGGCCCACTGCTGGCGGTGCTCATGCTGTGGCTGTACCGGTTCCTCGTCGGCCGGGTCGAGCGCCGGCCGGTGCTGGAGCTCGCGCCGCGAGGCGCTGCCCGTCGCGTTCTCACCGGCCTCGCAGGCGGGTTGTTCCTGGCGGCGGCGACGATCGGCGCGCTCGCGCTGCTCGGCGCCTACCAGGTCACCGGGTGGGGCTCCCTGTCCGACGCGCTGACGGTCGTCGGGATGATGTGCGCCGTCGCGGTCGCCGAGGAGGTCGTGTTCCGCGGCGTGGTCCTCCGCCTGCTCGAGCCGCGGTGGGGCACGTGGCTGGCCCTCGGCGGCTCCAGTGCCCTCTTCGGTCTCGTGCACCTGGTCAACCCCAGCGCCTCCCTCTGGGGCGCGACCGCGATCGCGGTCGAAGCAGGGCTCCTGCTCGGCGCCGCCTACGTCGCCACGCGCTCGCTCTGGCTGCCGATCGGGCTCCACCTGGGCTGGAACGTCACCATCGTCGCGGTCTTCGGGACCGTCACGTCCGGCGCAGAGGCACACGGCGCCCTGGTCACCGCCGGCACCTCGGGCCCGACCTGGCTCACCGGTGGGGACTTCGGCCCGGAGGCAAGCGTCGTCGCCGTCCTCCTGTGCTCCGCCGTCACCGCGGTGCTCCTCGTGCTCGCGCACCGGCGGGGACGCCTCGTCGGTCGCCGGAGCTGAGGTGGCCGAGGGGTGGACCGACACGGGGGTCCGCCCCTCCGAGCGCCCACCGGGGGCGCCGTCAGGACGCGGGCAGGCGACGCAGCCGCTGGGCCTCCACCTCGTAGCGCGAGCCTCGTCCGGCGCCCGTGGCGAAGAAGCGGCGACGCAGCGCGCCCCGACGGCGACGACGGTCCCCTCCCCACCCGTCCGGCCACCCGGCGGGTGCGACCCTCCAGCAGGCGACGTCGATCGTGTCGACGCGGGCCCGCCCCTCCGGGCTGTCGTGGCGCGGGACGACGAGACGGAAGGTCGTGAGGTGGTCACCGCTCGGCAGCTCCCGCTCGACGACCTCCCCACTCACCCGGCCGACGAGGCTGACGGCGTTGTGCCCCACCTGGTCACTGGTCATCGTGTGCTCCTCTCCGCCCCCAGCATGGGACGGCGGCGTGACACGCTCGGCCCTCGTGACCGTCACCGGTGGACGGGCACCGCGATCGGCACCCTGTGGAGCGCTCGCGGTTGCTCCACAGGGCGGCCTCCGGTCCGGCCGGTCCCCTGCTCCGCCGGTGGAGCCGGCCGCTGGTCGCCGCCGCTTGGGAACGTCTGCCCCATGATCACCGACGACACACTGGCACCGGACACGTGGGCCTGCGCCCAGGACAGCATCAGGACGGAGGACGAGCCGTGGATGCACGCGGGAGGGCTCGTGCACAGCGACGACGACGCCGTCGCCTGCGCGGCGGGCGCGGTCCGCGCGGCTGCGAGCGGCGACGGGTTGTCGATGTGGCTCATCGCCCTCGACGAGGACGGCCGGTCCACCGGCCTGGTCGTCGAGCTCGCCGAGATCCCCGACGCTCCCCCGCCGGGTGAGGTGGTCACCGTGCTCACGCGGATGAGCCGCGCGATCGAGCAGGTGGCCCCCCTCGGTTCGCTCGTCGTCGCCCTCGCCTCCCCCGGTGGCGGGGACCGGGGCACGCGCGAGGTCCGCTGGGGCGACGCCGTCGCCGACGCCGCCCGCTCCGGCGTGCTGCCCGTGCGTGCGGTCGTGGCCGTCGGGGCGCACCGGGCCCGGTTGCTGCACTCGGCGGTGCCGAGATGAGCCCCGGGCCGGGAAGCTGCCGGCTCAGCCCGCGGCGGGTCCGGGGACCGCCTCGTCGATGGCAAGGAGCGTGTCCGCGTCGGGCTCCCACAGGCCAGCGGCGACGTTCTGCTCCACCTGCTCGGGGGAGCGCGCACCGGCGATGACGCTCGCGACACCGGGCTGGGCCGAGAGGCCACCCATCGCGAGGGTGAGGAGCGGGACACCGGCCTGCTGCGCGACGGCCTCCAGCGCCTCGATACGGTCGAAGTCGGCGCTCGCGAGACGCTCGGGCCGCTGCTCGAGGCGGCTCCCCGCGGGGGCCGGCTCGCCGCGCCGGTACTTGCCGGTGAGGAGCCCGGAGGCGAGCGGCCAGTACGGCAGGATGCCGGCGCCCACGTGCGCGGCCGCCGGGACCACCTCGGCCTCGATCTCCCGGGACAGCAGCGAGTACGCGTTCTGCACGGAGATGAAGGGCGCCAGACCGCCAGTGCGCGCCGTCCAGTCGGCGTCGACGAGCTCCCAGCCGCTGACGTTGGAGCAGCCGGTGTAGAGGACCTTGCCCTCGCGCACGAGCTCGTCCAGCGCGCCCAGGGTCTCCTCGAGCGGGGTGACGGGATCGAGGCGGTGGACCTGGTAGAGGTCGATGTGGTCGGTGCGCAGGCGGCGCAGCGAGCCCTCGACGGCCCGGCGGATGTAGCGGCGTGAGCCGCGCACGCCGTAGTCGTCACCGTTGAGTCCCCGGGTGTCCATCCCGAACTTCGTCGCGACGACGACGTCGTCGCGACGCCCCTCCAGGGCGGCGCCGAGGAGCTCCTCACCCTGGCCCGGCTCACCGCCGTAGACGTCGGCGGTGTCGAACAGGGTGATACCGGCCTCAATGGCTGCGCTCACCACGCGCGGGACCTCGTCCGGCGGTAGGGTCGCTCCGAAACTGTTGCACCCCAGGCCGACAGCGGACACCACGAGGCCGCTGGAACCCAGCTGGCGATACGTCATCTCGGTCACACCGGGACCCTACCGGGCGAAGGTCTGCGGGACCTTCACAGGACGTTCACCACGACCGCGGAACAACTCGACACCATCGTTCGTTGGGCCCAGTAGAAGCTTTCACACCGGCGCGTCTGGCACGCGCCCGAGAGGAGACGCGTCATGGCAGATCGATCACTGCGCGGAGTCGGGATCGGCGCGAAGAGCCTGGAGACCGAGGTCGGCGTCCAGTACGCCGAGCGTACCGAGGCCCACTACGAGTGCCCCAACGGCCACACCATCGTCCTGCCCTTCGCGGCGGAGGCCGAGATGCCGGCCCTCTGGGAGTGCCGCTGCGGCGAGGAGGCGCTCCTGCGCGACGCCACCCGCCCCGAGCCCACCAAGCCGGTCAAGAAGCCGCGTACCCACTGGGACATGCTGCTCGAGCGTCGCACCATCCCCGAGCTCGAGGAGCTGCTCACCGAGCGCCTCGAGCTGCTGCGCAGCGGTCAGCTGCGTCGGCGCAGCGCCTGACGCACGGCGCACCACACGACGACGAAGGCCCGCAGGCACAGTCTGCGGGCCTTCGTCGTCCGTCCAGAACGGCTCAGCGGCGCCGCACGAGCGCGAGCAGCTGGCGGCTGCGGTGCGACAGCCCCCACACCGTCGTGCGGACCAGCGCCTCGGTGATGATCGAGCGGCTCATCTTCGACACACCCTCCGCCCGCTCGACGAAGCTGATCGGCACCTCGGCCACCCGCCCACCCGCGCGGTGCACCCGCCAGGTCATGTCCACCTGGAAGCAGTAGCCCTGGGACTCGATCTCCCCCAGGGGGAGCGCCGCGAGCACGTCCGCCCGGAAGACCCGGAAGCCGGCGGTCGCGTCGCGCACCGGCAGGCCCAGCGCGAGCCGGACGTAGGTGTTGGCGCCCCGCGAGAGGAGCTCGCGGTGGCGGGGCCAGTTGACGACCTCTCCCCCGGGCACCCACCGCGAGCCGATGACGAGCTCGGGCGCGTCCGGACGCTGCGCACGGGCGAGGAGGTCGGGCAGCTGCTCGGGCCGGTGCGAGCCGTCGGCGTCCATCTCGACGACGAGCTCGTAGCCCCGCTCGAGCGCCCACTGGAAGCCGGCGACGTAGGCGCGTCCCAGACCCTGCTTGCCCGGGCGGTGCAGGACGTGGACGCCGTCGTCGCGGGCCGCTGCGGCGTCGGCGACCGCGCCGGTGCCGTCGGGGCTGTTGTCGTCGGCGACGAGGATGTCCGCGTCCGGGACGGCCTGCCGGGTGCGCTCCAGCGCGGCAGGCAGCGACTCGCGCTCGTTGTAGGTCGGGATGATGACCAGAGTCCTCATGCGGTCCTCCTCGGCCGCGGGGACCGCTGTCGAACGGTGGTGACCAGGCCCGCGGCCGCGGCGACGGCCGCGACTGCGGCCGCCACGAGCGTGGGCCACACGCCTAGCCGGTCGGCGACCGTCAGTGACGTGCGGAGCGGCAGGTCGGCGACGAAGCGGTCGGCGGTGAACAGCCCCGAGGACTGGGTGACGACACCGTTGGGCGAGATGATGCCGCTGACCCCCACGGTGGAGATCTGCACCGTCGACCGGCCGTGCTCCACGGCGCGGAAGACCGACATCGCGAGCTGCTGGGTGGACTCCTGGGTGTAGCCGAAGGAGGCGTTGTTGGTGGGCACGACGATGAGCTCCCCGCCGGCCAGGACCGCCTCCCGCATGAGGCCGCCGTAGGCGACCTCGAAGCAGATCCCGACGGCGAGGTCGACCACCCGCTCGAGCCGCGGGCTGTCCAGCTCGATGATCCCGACCTCCTCGCCGGGGAGCATGTCGATGGACACGAGGTCGACGGCGTCGGTCACCTTCCGCGCAAGGTCGCGCAGCGGCATGTACTCCCCGAACGGGGCGGGGTGCTGCTTGGCGTAGACGTCCACCTGGCCCTCGCCCGGCACCCAGAGGATCGCCTCGTTGTACCGGTAGTCCTCCCCGTAGCGCTGCCCGCCCACGAGGATCGGGGCGCCGACGGCGTCCGCCGCGCGGTCCACGAGGCGGCCGGCCTCGGCGTCCTCGCGCGGGTCGATGTCGGTGGAGTTCTCGGGCCACAGCACGATGTCGAGCTCACCGGGCTCCACGTCCTCCAGGAGCGCCTCGGTGCCGGTGACGTGGCGCTCGAGGACGTCGCGGCGCACCGCGAACGCGTCCAGGCCCGGGCCGGGGACGTTGCCCTGGACCGCACCGACGCGCAGCGTGCCCGCCTCGGCGCGCGTGTCGACGGGCACGACGAGGCCGACGGCGACCAGCGCGGCACCCACGACGAGCGCCCCGCTGGCCCGGCCGACCCGCGCGTGGCGCAGGTGGCTCAGGGCGAGGGCGAGCAGTGCCCCGATGGCGACGACGGCGCCGGAGACGAGAGGCTCCCCGCCGAGGGACGCCAGGCGCAGCAGCGGCCCGTTCGTCTGGGAGAAGGCGAGCTTGCCCCACGGCATGCCACCGAAGGGCACGAGGCCACGAGCCGCCTCGGTGGCGACCCACAGGCACGCGACGACGACGACGCCGAGCGCGGGGTGCCGGGCGACCGGCCCCCAGCGGGCCGCCAGCACCCACCCGGCGGCGAAGACGGCGACGAAGAGCGCCTCGGCCACACCGAGCAGCAGCCACGGCACCGCACCGGCGGCCTCCTCGGCCCACCACAGGTGGATGAGGAAGAACACCGCTCCCCACACCCAGCCGTAGCAGAGCGCGCGCGGCACCGTGGCGCCGCGCAGCGCGAGGAGGAGCAGGGCGATGCCGACCGCGGCGAGGGGCCACCAGGAACGCCCCGGGAAGGCGGCCTCGGTCGCCAGGGCCCCGAGGACGCTGAGGAGCACGGCGACGCGACGGGAGGGCAGGGGCACCAGACAAGGATAGGTGTCCGCGAGGCCGGTCCTGACCCCACCGGCGTGGCCGCGGCGGGACGGACGTGACCGACCCGCGTGTCCTTCGGACCGACGCTGCGGGGGCAGCTGTCGTTATCTACTGAACACGCGGGCCTGGCCACTGTCCGCCGCGGCGCTCGTCCCGGTCGGCGCGGAGGCCACCGGTGCGGGCGGGCGGTACGAGAGACGAAACTAGCGTCCAGCGCGCACCGCATCAAGCCCGCGAACCCGCAGGTCAGCGGCATGCACGCAGGTCAGCACCGGTGCCCGCCGGGCCTCGTGATCTCCCCGTGACCGGCGTGTCGCGGCGTGTCGTGGGATGTCTCACGGACCCACGTCGGCGAGCAGGCTCGCGGTCTCAGACGCTGGACCAGGCGACGACCCCGCGGCGGACGAGCTCGATGGCACGCCGCGCCGTCCGGCGGCCCTCGGCGTCCGGCGCGGCGGTGGCGAGCTGGTCGAGGACGTCGAGGATCTGCTTGCACCACCGCACGAAGTCCCCGGCCCCGATCTCCGTCCCGTCCAGGACGGTGTCGAGCGGCGCGCCCTTGGCCCACGCGTGGACGATGGAGACGATCCCGGCGTCGACCGGCTCGGAGGACGGCACGCCGTGCTGGGACTCCCGCTCGGCGAGCTCGTCCGAGACCCGCACGGTCTGGCGCACGGCGTCCCCCAGCGCACCGCCGCCGGCGCCCGTGGGGGCGCTGAGGGCGTCGTTGCGGGCGCTGTAGACGACGGTGGAGACGACGGCGGCGAGCTGGGCGGCGTCGAGGCCAGCCCACAGGCCGCGGCGCAGGCACTCGGCGAGGACGAGGTCCTTCTCCGCGTACAGGCGCGCGAGCCAGCGGCCGTTGTCGGTGACGGCCATGCCGCCCTCACCGTCCGGCTCGAGGTAGCCGAGCTCGGTGAGGAGCGCGCAGACCTTGTCGAAGTCGCGGGCGATCGAGGACGTCCGGGTCTCGATGCGCTGGAGCAGGCGCTGGTGCTCCGTGTCCAGAGCCACCCACCGGTTGGCCCAGCGGGCGTGCTCCTCACGGTCGCTGCACCCGTGGCACGGGTGGGCGCGCAGCTGGCGGCGCAGCTCGTCGATCTGCTCACCGATGTCGGCGCCCGCCTGACCGGCGCGGGAGGTGACCGCGGCGGGCGGCGCCGCCTGGACGGCGCTGCGCAGCCGCGCGGCGAGGTCGCGGCGCTGGCCGGCGTCCCGGAGGTTGGCGTGCTTGGGGACGGGGACGGTGGCGACGGTCGTGGCGCCGTGGGGCAGCTCGGTGCTCGTGAGGGTGCGCACGCGCGGCTCGGGGGTGAGGACCCGCAGCACCGGGGAGTCGAGGCGGTCGGCGTCGACGTCCAGGACGAGTGCCCACAGCGTGCGGCGCCCGCGGCGGTACTCGAGGACGTCGCCGCGCCGGACGGCCGCCAGGGAGGCGTGGACGGCGCGCTGCGCGGCGCGTGAGCGCTCCCGCGACCGGTCCTTCTCGAGCTCGCTGACCCGCTGGCGCAGGCGGGCGTACTCGGTGAAGTCGCCGAGGTGGCACGTCATCGCGGTGGCGTACCCGGCCAGCGCCTCCTCGTTGCGCCGTGCCTGGCGGGCCAGCCCGACGACGCCGCGGTCGGCCTGGAACTGGGCGAAGGAGCTCTCGAGGGTCTCGCGGGCCTGCGGGTAGGCCAGCGTGCCGAGGAGGTTGACGGCCATGTTGTACGTCGGGTGGAAGCTCGAGCGCAGCGGGTAGGTGCGGCGCGAGGCGAGGCCCGCCAGCGCGGCGGGGTCGACGTCCTCGCCGTAGAGCACGATGGCGTGCCCCTCGACGTCGATGCCGCGCCGCCCCGCCCGGCCGGTCAGCTGGGTGTACTCCCCCGGCGTGAGGGCGGCGTGGGCGGTGCCGTTCCACTTGTCGAGCCGCTCGAGGACGACGGAGCGCGCCGGCATGTTGATCCCGAGCGCCAGCGTCTCGGTCGCGTACACGACCTTGACCAGCCCCGCGGTGAAGAGCGCCTCGACGGTCTCCTTGAACACCGGCAGGAGGCCGGCGTGATGGGCGGCGACCCCGCGCTGCAGGGCCTGGGACCACGCGTGGTAGCCGACGACGGCGAGGTCCTCCGGCGGCAGCGCCGCACACCGCTCCTCGATGACCTGGGCGATGGCGCGGGCCTCGGCGGCGTTCGTCAGCCGCACGCGCGAGCGCAGCGTCTGCTCGACGGCGGCCTCGCAGCCCGCCCGGGAGAAGACGAAGACGATGGCGGGCAGCGGCCCGGCCTCGTCGAGACGCTCGACGACGACCGGCCGGGGCGCGGGCCGCACATGGCCGATCCGCGCGGGCGGGCGGGCCCGGCCGCCGCGCGGGTCGCGGCGGCGCCCGGGCGGCGCGGAGCCGGTGCGGGCAGCGCGGCGCACCGCCTCGGCGAGGTCGGGGTTGATGGGCGGGTTGGGCCCGGGGTCGGTGGGGTCCACCCGGGCGCTGTAGAGGTCGAGCACCTGGTCGCGGACCATGACGTGCTGCCACAGCGGGACCGGCCGGTGCTCGGAGACGACGACGGCGGTGTCCCCGCGGACCATGGTGAGCCAGTCGCCGAACTCCTCCGCGTTGGAGACCGTGGCCGAGAGGGAGACGAGGAGGACGTCGTCGGCGAGGTGGAGGATGACCTCCTCCCACACCGGCCCGCGGAAGCGGTCGGCGAGGTAGTGGACCTCGTCCATGACGACGTAGCCGAGGTCCACGAGGGTCGGCGAGCCCGCGTAGAGCATGTTGCGCAGCACCTCGGTGGTCATGACGACGACGTCGGCCTCGCCGTTGATCGTCGTGTCCCCGGTGAGGAGGCCGACCCTGCTCTCGCCGTGCGCGGCGACGAGGTCGAGGTACTTCTGGTTGCTCAGCGCCTTGATCGGCGTGGTGTAGAAGGTCTTGCGCCCGGTCCGCAGCCCGAGGTGGACGGCGAACTCCCCCACGACGGTCTTCCCCGCACCCGTGGGCGCCGCGACGAGGACGCTGCGCCCCTCCTCGAGCTGCTCGCAGGCCTCGCGCTGGAAGTCGTCGAGCTGGAAGCCGATCCCGGCGGCGAAGGCGGCGAGCTCGCTGCGCTCGGCGCGGGCGCGCTTGCGGGCCGCGGCGTAGCGCTCGGCGGGGCTCGGCTCGGTGGAGGTGTCCGTCCCCTCGACCGCAGTCTCAGGCCGGCGCTTGCGTCGTGGGCTCACGCCTCGACTCTAGGCGCCAGCACCGACAGCGCACGCGGGTGGACGTCGCACTGGAGGGGCAGCGCGGTGAGCGGCTCGCCGTCGACGATCGCCACCGGCGGGTTGGCGCCCAGCGCGGTGAAGGGCTCGATGCGCACGCTGCGCGCCCGCCGCACCCTCACCGCGGGGTGGTCGACGTGCCGCCCCGAGAACAGGAGCGGGAAGAGGCGCACGACGGCGGGACGCGAGAGCCCGCTCGCGGTGACGAGGTCGAGCAGGCCGTCGTCGGGCACCGCTCCGGGCGCCACCTTCATCCCGCCGCCGAAGAGCGGGGTGTTGGAGACCGTGACGAGCGTGGCCTCCTGCTCCCACGTCTCGCCGTCGGCGGTGATCCGGAAGCCGTAGGGGCGGAAGGCCGAGAGCTCGGAGAAGATCGCCCGGACGTAGCGCCCACCGTCCCGGGGCCAGCGCAGACGGGAGGCGTGGTGGGCGACGGCGGCGTCCAGGCCCGCGCACAGCGAGCTCACGTACCAGCGGCTCGTCGGCTGGCCGGGGGTGCTGACGGCGACGGCGTCGACCTGCCTCGCGCCGTCGTCGTCGGTGAGGGCGCGGCGCAGGACGGCGAGGGCGGCGGGCACGTCGTGGACCGGGAGGTCGAGCGCCCCGGCGATGTCGTTGCCGCTGCCGACGGCGACGATCCCGAGCGGCACGCCCGTCCCGGCGAGGACGTTCGCGCCGAGGTTGACCATCCCGTCCCCGCCGACAACGACGACGGCGTCCAGCCCGTCGGCGAGGGCTGCGCGAGCACGGGACAGGGCGTCGGCGTAGTCGCGGCCGGTGAGGTCGAGGGTCTCGTGGCCGGCCTCGCCCAGCCCGGCGAGGACCTCCTCCCGCGACCGGGCGGCCCGGCCGCGTCCTGCCGTGGGGTTGGTGACGACGCCGATGCGCCGGCTCACGAGTCCGGCTCGAGGAGCTCGGCCTCGTGGGCTGCCTGCCGGCGCGCGGCCCGCCGGTCGTGGAGCGCGGCGATGCCGACGGCCCCGAAGTACAGGGCGCACATGGGCACAGCCAGCGCGATCATCGTCCACGGGTCCGGGGTGGGGCTCGCGATGCCGGCGAAGACGAAGACGAGGAGCACGGCCCAGCGCCACCCGGCGAGGAGCGCGCGCGCCGACACGAGCCCGATCGCGTTGAGGAGCACCATGACGAGCGGGACGAGGAAGGCGATCGCGAAGGCGAGGACCACCCGCATGACGAAGCGGACGTAGTCCGTCGCGGGCATGTAGTTGAGCGCGCCCTCGGGGGTGAACTGGGTGAGGACCTTGATCGCGTTCGGCAGGACGAGCCACGCGAGCGCGGCGCCGCCGAGGAAGAGCGGCACCCCGGCGACGACGAACAGGAGGCTGCGGCGCTTCTCGCTGCGGGTGAGGCCGGGGGCGATGTAGGCCCACACCTGGTAGAGCCACCACGGGCTGGCGAGGAACGTCGCCACCCACAGCGAGACCCGGACCTGCATGTCGAAGGCGGCGGCCGGGGTGGTGAAGGTGAGCGCCGCGTTGAGCCCGGCGTCGTCGACGGCGAGAACGGGGGCCTGGATGGCGTCGAAGACGGGTTCGTAGAGGAACCAGCCCACGACGCCCATGACGGCGATCCCCGCGAGGGCGAGCAGCACGCGGCGACGCAGCTCGCGCAGGTGCTCGACGAGCCGCATCCGGCCCTCGGGGTTGCGGGCGCGCCCCGTCCTCAGCGCCACGGAGTCCTCGTCCTGCGGCGGGTGCTAGCGGCCCGTCCCACCCGGTGGCGTGGTGCCGGGGTCGTCCGCGGAGGGCGGCGCCGTCGTCGGGTTGGGCGTGGTGCTCGGGGAGGTCGGGCCACCGGACACGGGGCCGGAGGGCGGCGGCGTGGAGTCGTCCTCACGCAGCTCGGTGACCTCCTTCTTGAAGATCTTGAGGGACTTGCCGATGCTGCTCGCCACGTCCGGGAGCCGCTTCGCACCGAACAGGATGACGATGATGAGGACGATGATGAGGATCTGCCACATTGAGGGGGGTCGCATGACGTGCCTTCGCGTCGGGTCCGGGGACTTCGAGTCTACGCCGCGGCCTCAGCGCAGCCCGACCCGGCGCCACCGGGTCATGGCCTGCGCCGCGCGGTCGGCACGCCGCTCGCGGCGGGCGCGCAGGTTGGCCTGCCGGCGGTGGCGGGCCTCGGCAACCTCGGCGGGCGGGGCGAGGGAGGCCGGGACGATCGGCGCGGGCGGGCCGGGGCCCGGCACCGCCGCCAGCCGCTCGCTCAGCTGCTCGAGGCCGCGCAGCTCAGTGAGCAGCGTCTTGCCGCGGCGCCACAGGCCCAGGCCGATGACGGCGTAGAGGGCCAGCGCCGCGAGCACGAGGACGAGCCAGAGCCACCAGGTCATGAGCCCGAGGATATGTCGTCGTAGGCGGCCAGGGCGTCCGCCGCGTGGCGCGCCACCGCCGCGGCGAGCTCGGGAGGGGCGACGGCGCGCACCTCGGCACCGAGCCCGAGGACGACGTTCGCCAGCCACGCCGGGTCCGCCACCCGCAGGCGCACCCGCATCCCGCCGTCGGGCAGGTCCTCGTGGTCGACGACGGGCACCCGCTCGGCGAGCCAGCGCGCGCGCGGGGCGAGCTCGAGCTCGGCGAGGAGGTCGTCGTCGTCGAGCTCGGGCTCGGTGCTACGGCCGGTGGCCTCGGGGGCGTGGACGGCCGGCGTCTCGAGGACCTCCGCGGCGAGCACGCGGTCGAGGCGGAAGTGCCGCAGCCCGTCGACGCGGTGGCACCAGGCGCGCAGGTACCAGCGGCTGCCGTCCCAGACGAGCTCGAGGGGGTCGACGTCGCGCTCGGTGACGACGTCGGACGCCGAGACGTAACGGAGGTGGAGACGGCGGCCGGCCGCGAGGGCCTGGCGGACCGGGGCCAGGGCGGCGGTCGCGTCGCTCACGTGGACGTCGACGGCCTGGGCTGCGCGGGCGGCCTCCCCCGCCGCGGCGGTGAGCTTGGCGGTGGTGCTGCGCAGGACGTCGTCGTCGATGCCGCCGTCGGCGCTCAGCGCCTCCAGGGGCTTGAGCGCGACGAGCAGGGCCAGCGCCTCGTGGGCACCGAGGCGCAGCGGGCGGTCCATGCCGCGCGGGTTGGTGAGCGTGAGGACCTGCCGGTCGTACTCGTCGGCGGCGAAGTCGATGAGGTCGTCGGGCAGGTAACCGGGCGTGCCGGTCACCCACAGGAGGTTGACGTCGGCGAGCACCTGGCGCTCGCTCACCGCGAAGTGGGCGGCGACCTCGGCGACGGGCACCCCGGGGTTCTCCCCGAGGTAGGCGATGAGGGCCAGCAGCCGCGTGAGGCGCTCCCCGGTGGTCTCAGCCACGGACGGCCTCCCCCAGGGCGGCGACGGCGCGCAGGCGGGCGAGGACCGCCTCGCGCAGGGCGGGCGGCTCGAGGACGAGGACGGCAGGCCCGTAGGCGGCGATCTCGGCGGCGAGGGAGAAGTCGTCGTCGGTCTCCACGACGACGACGTCGCGTCCGTCGCGCTCACCGCGCTCCTCGACGGCGCGGGCACGCAGGGCGGCGCCACGCTCGGGCAGGACCGCGAGGACGGCGCGCGCGCCGCCGCTGCCGGCGAGGATCGCCTGGGCGTCGTGCTCGGGGACCTCGAAGGCGCCGGCCGGCCCGGTGGCCCTGACGGCGCCGACGACGCGGGAGAGGCGGAAGACGCGGGGGGCGTCACGGTCGAGGTCGTGGCCGATGAGGTACCAGCCGCGGTCGCGGCTCACCAGGCGCCACGGCTGGACGCGGCGGGTGGTCTCCTCACCGGTCGAGGCGGCCCGGTAGGTGAAGGAGACGGCCTGCCGGGCGCCGATCGCGTCCAGCAGCGGGCCGAGGGCCGTCTCGGCGGGCTGCACGCGCAGCGCGACGCCGATGTGGGAGTCGGGGTCCGCGCCGGCGGCGACGGCGCGCAGCTTGGTGAGGCCGCGGTGGGCGGAGCCGTGGAGGTGGGCGTCCTGCCAGACCGTCGCGGCCAGGGACAGCACGCCGATCTCCGCGGCGGTGAAGGTGACCTCGGGCAGCGAGTAGCCGGCCGTGTCGAGGCGGTAACCGACGGCGTCCTCGTGGACGGGGTCGACGTCGGTGACGATCGGGACGCCGAGGTGACGCAGGAGGTCCTTGTCGCGCTCGAACATCCGCTCGAAGGCGACGTCGTTCGTCGCGTCGAGGTAGCCGTTGACGGACGCGCGGATGTCGGCCTTGGTCAGCCGGCCCGGGGCGTGCCGGAGCGCGATGAGGAGGTCGAGCAGCCGCTCGGCCGGGTCCACGCGAGTCACGGTGCCCACCGTACTTGCTGCCGCGCCGCTTCCCCCGTCACGC
>NZ_CBCOOR010000017.1:0-79229 GCF_965111665.1 Georgenia sp. Marseille-Q6866
ACAATCGCCGCATACGCGACCACGTCCGCAACCTCGAGGCCCTGGGCTACAAGGTCACCCTCGAGCTCGCCGCCTAACGTCAACCACGCCAGCTGGCACCCGAGAGTCACCACATTTTCGGACTAGCTGTCGGCGATGGAGCGGGGTGGGTGGCGCCGCCCGCCCCGCTCCATCGCCGACAGGTGAGTTGTTACCCCGTCCCGGTAACAACTCAGCTGTCGGCGAGGGGGAGGCGCCGCGGGGGCGGGGGCGTCAGGCCTGGGAGGCGCGGTCGGCGGCCTGGGCGGCGAGGGCGCGGCGCACGGCGTCGCGGTCCTCGCCCACGAGGCGGCGCAGCGCGGCCGGCGCGTCCGGGTGCGCGGCGAGCCACTCGTCGGTGCGGGCGAGCACGTCCACCCCGTGCTCGTCGGCGAGGCCGGCGAGGGCGAAGGGGTAGAGCCCGGTGATGATGTTCTGCGCCATCTCACTCGTCCGCTCCCGCCACACCGTCTGGAGGGAGTCGAAGTAGCGGTCGACGAAGGGCACGAGCAGCGAGCGGTCGTGGACGTCGGTGAAGCCGTCGATGACGGCGTCCTGGAGTGCGTTGGGCAGCTCGTCGGACTCGACGACCGACTCCCACACCCGCTCCTTGGCCTCGGCGCTCGGGACGATCGCGCCCGCGCGCGCGGCCGCCTGGCGGCCGGCGGCGGTGTCGTCGCGGCGGGACTCCGCGGCGATCTCCTCCTGGCCGGCGCGGGCCCCGGCGGCGAGCGCGGTGAGCAGCACCCAGCGCAGGTCGGTGTCGACCTCCAGGCCCTCGAGCACGCGGCTGCCGTCGAGCAGGCCGGCGACGACGTCGAGCTGGGCGTCGGTGGCGGCCTCGTCGGCGAAGGCGCGGACGAGCTGGAGCTGGGCGTCGGACCCGGGCTCGGCCTGCTCGGCGAGCTGCCACAGGCGGTCGACCACCCGCGGGGTGAGCTCTGCGCGGGACTCGGGGGCGGTGTAGGCACGCAGCGTGAGGCTGAGCTGGCGCAGCAGGACGAGCAGCACGGTCGAGTCCCGCTCGGCCCCGACGTTCGCCAGCACCAGCTCGAGGTACTCACGCGCCGGCAGCTCGCCGTCGCGGGTCATGTCCCAGGCCGCCGCCCACACGAGCGAGCGGGGCAGGGACTCGGTGAAGTCGTCGAGGTGGTCGACGGCGGTGCGCAGCGACTCCTCGTCCAGGCGCACCTTGGCGTAGGCGAGGTCCTCGTCGTTGACGAGCAGGAGGTCCGGGCGCGGGCGGCCGACGAGCTCGGGGATCTCGGTGCGGGCGCCGTCGACGTCCGTCTCCACCCGCACCACCCGCTCCAGGCGCGTACCGCCGTCGTGCTCGACGACGTCGTAGCCGCCGACGACGAGACGGTGCGGACGCAGCACGGGGTGCTCGTCCGGGGCCTCCTGGGCGACGGCGAAGGAGGTGATGACCCCGCCGTCGTCCGTGGTGAGGTCGGGGCGCAGGAGCGTGACACCGGCCTGCTCCAGCCACACCTGCGACCACGCGGTGAGGTCGCGCCCGCTCGTGGCCTCGAGCTCGGTGAGGAGGTCGCGCAGCTCGGTGTTGCCCCACTCGTGCTTCGCGAAGTACGCGCGTACCCCGGCGAGGAAGGCGTCCTGGCCCACCCAGGCGACGAGCTGCTTGAGGACCGAGGCGCCCTTGGCGTAGGTGATGCCGTCGAAGTTCACCTCGACGTCCTCGAGGTCGTTGATCTCCGCGACGATCGGGTGGGTCGAGGGGAGCTGGTCCTGGCGGTAGGCCCAGGACTTCTCCAGCGAGGAGAAGGTGGTCCACGCGTCGGTCCACGAGGTGGCCTCGGCGGTGGCGAGGGTGGACATGTACTCGGCGAAGGACTCGTTGAGCCACAGGTCGTTCCACCAGCGCATGGTGACGAGGTCGCCGAACCACATGTGGGCGAGCTCGTGGAGGATCGTCACGACGCGGCGCTCGACCGTGGCCTCGGGGACCTTGGAGCGGAAGACGTAGCTCTCGAGGAAGGTGACCGCGCCGGCGTTCTCCATGGCGCCGGCGTTGAACTCCGGGACGAAGAGCTGGTCGTACTTCTCGAAGGGGTAGGGGCGCCCGAAGGCGTCCTCGAAGAACGCGAAGCCGGACCGGGTGATGTCCATGACGTTCTCGGCGTCGAGGTGCTCGGCGAGGGAGGCGCGGCAGAAGACACCGAGCGGGATGGTGCGCCCGTCGCTGCTCGTCAGCTCGCCCGTCACCCGGTGGTAGGGGCCGGCGACGATCGCGGTGATGTAGCTCGAGATGCGCGGGGTGGGCGCGAAGTGCCAGACGGCGGCGGCGTCGTCGCCGTCCACCGGCTCCGGCTCGGGGGTGGGGGAGTTGGACACGACCGTCCAGTGCCGCGGCGCGCGGACCGTGAAGCGGAAGGCCGCCTTGAGGTCGGGCTGCTCGAGGACGGCGAAGACGCGGCGGGAGTCGGCGACCTCGAACTGGCTGTAGAGGTAGACCTCGCCGTCGACCGGGTCGACGAAGCGGTGCAGCCCCTCCCCGGTGTTCATGTAGCGCGCGTCGGCGACGACGACGAGCTCGTTGCGCTCGGCCAGGCCGTCGACGGCGATGCGGGCGCCGTCCCACGCGTGCGGGTCCACGTGGGCGCCGTTGAGGCGGATCTCGTGGACGGCGTCGGCGATGAGGTCGACGAAGGTGCTCGCGCCGTCCCGGGCGGTGAAGGTGATCGTCGTGCGGGAGCCGAAGATCCGCGCGCCGCGGGTGAGGTCGAGCTCGACGTCGTAGGACTCGACGGCGACGAGCGCGGCGCGCTCGGCGGCCTCCTGGCGGGTGAGGTTCTCTCCGGGCACGGTCTGCTCCTTGTCACGTGGGTCGGCGGTCGGTCGGACCGGCCGCCCTCGATCCTGCCACGCCGCTCGCCGCGGGCACACGCCGATATCCGGCTCCCGGTGGGCCCGGCTGCCATGCTGGTGGCATGCGCTGGCTCTGGGCCCCGATGCTTGCGGGCACCGTCTATCTCGTCGTCGACGCGGCGCGGGAGGCAAGCGTCGCCGCGGCAGTGGGGTACGGCGTCGTCGGCCTCGCCCTGACCTGGTGGCTCAGCCCGTGGCAGGGATCGGGCCGGGCGCGGCACGCCGACGTCGTGGCTCGGCCGGCGGCCGAGCGGGCGGTCGTCATCTACTGGCGCCCGGGGTGCACCTACTGCGCGCGGCTGCGGGCCCGGCTGGGCCGTGCGGGCCGCCGCGCCACGTGGGTCAATATCTGGCAGGACGAGGACGCCGCCGCGTTCGTGCGGAGCGTCAACGACGGGAACGAGACGGTCCCCACCGTCGTCATCGACGGTGAGTCCTTCACCAACCCCGATCCCGGCCGAGTGCTCGCGCGGCTCGCCGCGGCTTAGGCTGACCGCGGCGGCCCACGCAGGTGCCGCGGAGCACTCGAGGAGGACGTACATGGCCCAGGACGCCACCGCGAAGGATGTCGCCGACTTCTGGTTCGACCCGATCTGCCCGTGGGCGTGGATGACGTCCCGCTGGATGGGTGAGGTCGAGCAGGTCCGTCCCGTGACGGCGCGCTGGCACATCATGTCGCTGGCCGTGCTCAACGAGGGCCGTGATCTGCCCGAGGACTACCGGGCGATGATGGACAAGGCCTGGGGCCCGGCCCGCCTGGTCAACGCGGCCCGCGAGCTGCACGGGCAGGACGTCGTCAAGCCGCTGTACGACGCGCTCGGCACCCGCTTCCACCCGGGCGGCCGGGAGATCGACGACGTCTCGGTGTTCACCGAGGCGCTCGCGGAGGTCGGTCTGCCCGAGGAGCTCGTGCGCTACACGACCTCCGACGAGCTCGACGACTCCCTGCGGGCTTCCCACCGTGAGGGCATCACCAAGGTCGGCGAGGACGTCGGCACCCCGGTCGTGGCCTTCAACGACGTCGCCTTCTTCGGCCCGGTCATCACCCCCGCCCCCAAGGGCGAGGAGGCCGGGCGCCTGTGGGACGGCTGCGTGCTCGTGGCCGGCGTCCCGGGCTTCTTCGAGCTCAAGCGCACCCGCACCCAGGGCCCCGTCTTCGACTGACGCCCCGCCCCGCCTCCGTGTCGCGAGAGCCGGATTCCTCCGTGGAGGGATCCGGCTCTCGGCGGGAGGGGAGGGGGAGAGGCGCCGGGTCAGGCGGTCGTGAAGCGCTCGACGGCGCGGGCGGACTCGGCGCGGTAGGCGGCGAGGACCTCGGGGGTGGGCTCCGCGGACAGGACGAGGGTCCCCTCCCGCTCCCACACCGGCGGCTGCTCGGCGCCGGACAGCACCCAGGCGGCCTGGCGGGCCGCGCCGTCGGCGACGTACTCGCCCGGCTCGGGCAGCTCGACGTCCTGGCCCAGCACGGCCGGTGCGACCTGCTGGACGGCCGCCGAGCGGGCGGCGCCACCGATGAGGCTGATGCGGCGCACCTCCACACCCTGGGCCTGGACCGCGGCCATGCCCTCGGCGAGGTGGCACATCATGCCCTCGACGGCAGCGCGGGCGAGGTTCTCCCGCGTCATCGACGCGCGGGTCATCCCGTGCAGCGACCCGGTGGCCGTGGGCAGGTTGGGGGTGCGCTCGCCGTCGAGGTAGGGCACGTGGACGAGGCCGCCGGCGCCCGGCTCGGCGGCCAGGGCGAGCTCGCTGAGGCCGGCGTGGTCGACGCCGAGCAGGCGGGCGGTCGCGTCGAGCACGCGGGAGGCGTTGAGCGTCGTCGCCATCGGCAGGAAGTTCCCGGTCGCGTCGGCGAAGCCGGTGACCAGGCCGCTCGCGTCGCGGACCGGGTCGGCGGCGACGGCGGAGACGACGCCGGAGGTGCCGAGAGAGAGCGTCACGTCCCCGGTGGCGAGGCCGACGCCGAGCGCGGCGGCCGCGTTGTCCCCGGCGCCGGGGCCGAGGAGTGCGCCCGTGCCGCCCACCTGGCCGGCGGCAGTCGAGGGACCGAGCACGCGCGGCAGGACGAGGTCGGTCTCCCGGCCGAGCGCGAGGTCGAGCAGGTCGCGCCGGTAGGTGTTGCCGGCGGGGTCGAAGTACCCGGTCCCGGAGGCGTCGGACCGGTCGGTGGCGAGGTCCTCCAGCGCCCCGGTGCCGAGGAGGCGCCAGGTGAGCCAGTCGTGGGGGAGGGCGACGGCGGCCACCCGGGCCGCGTTCTCCGGCTCGTGCTGGGCGAGCCAGCGCAGCTTCGTCACCGTGAGCGAGGCGACGGGCACCGAGCCGATGGCCTGGACCCAGGCGCGCCGCCCGGCCGCGACGTCGCCGTCGCCGAGCTCGCGCACGAGGTCGGCGGCGGCCTGCGCGGAGCGGGTGTCGTTCCACAGCAGCGCGGGGCGGATGACCGCGCCGTCCGCGTCGAGGACGACCATCCCGTGCTGCTGACCACCGACCGAGACGGCCGCGACGTCGTCGAGACCGCCGGCCTGCGTCAGTGCATCCTGGAGCGCGTCCCACCACGCAGCGGGGTCCACCTCGGTACCGTCGGGGTGGGACGCCTGGCCCGAACGGACCAGGCGACCGGTGTCTGCCTCCCGCACGACCACCTTGCAGGACTGGGTCGAGCTGTCGATGCCGGCAACGAGCCGGCCGGCGAGCGGGGAAGTCATGGCGCCACCTCTGCGGGACGAGATTGTTAGAGCATGGAACTAAACCAGGCAGGATCGGTATGGTCAAGGTATGACGGTCACTGACGACGCGCGGAGCGTCCCCGCGGGCTCGCTCACGCCTGGCGTGGGCCAGGCCTCGCTGCGCGACCAGAACCTCTCCGTGGTCACCATGCTGGCCTATGCGGCGCCCGAGCCGGTCTCCCGCGCCGCCATCGCCGCGGGCAGCGGCCTCACGCGCTCGACGGTCTCCCGGCTCGTGGACGAGCTCCTCGCCGGGGGGCTGCTCGAGGAGCTGCCGCCGCAGATCGCCGGGCGGGGGCGGCCCGCCACCCCGCTCGTCCCGGCCCGCGGCACGATCGCGGGGCTGGGTCTGGAGGTCTCCCCGAGCTACCTCGGCGCCCGGCTCGTCGACCTCAGCGGGGCGGTCCTCGCCGAGCGGGTCGTCCCCGCGCACCTCGAGGCCAGCGACCCAGCCGTCGTCCTCGGGCGCCTCGCGCATCTGGCCCGGGAGATCCTCGCGGCCAGCGACGGGCGGTGGACCGTGCTCGCGGGGGCGCGCCTCGCCGTGCCCGGCCTCGTCGACTCCGTCGGCCGGGTGCTGCGCGCGCCCAACCTCGGCTGGCGGGAGATCGTGCCCGCGGAGCACCTCCGGCTCCCCGGCACGCCCGGCGCGGGCCAGCCCGCCGCCGTCGGGGTCGGCAACGAGGCGGACCTTGCCGCCCTCGCCCACGCGCTGGAGGCGCCGGGCAGGCCCGCGGGCAGCGGCACCTTCTTCTACGTCTCAGCCGACATCGGCGTCGGTGGCACGTCCGTCGTCGACGGCATGCCCGTGCGCGGCCGGCACGGCTGGGCCGGGGAGGTGGGCCACACGCTCGTCGACCCGACCGGACCGGCCTGCACGTGCGGTGCCGTCGGCTGCCTCGAGCAGTACGCCGGGCGCGACGCCCTCCTCGCCGCCGCCGGCCTCGGCCCGGACGCCTCCGCAGACGAGCTCGCCGCCGCCGCCGCAGCCCAGCCCGGCCCGGCGCGTGACGCCGTCGAGCGCGCGGGACGGGCGCTGGGCACCGCCCTGGCCAACGTCGTCAACCTCCTCGACGTCGACGACCTCGTGCTCGGCGGCCAGTTCATCCCGCTCCTACCTGCCATGCGCCCGGCGATGGAGGCGGAGCTCGGGCGCCGCGTCCTCGCGGCCCCGTGGCTCGACGTGACCATCCGGCCGGGACTCTCCGGCGAGCCCGCCCTGACCGGGGCAGCGCTCGCCGTCCTGGGTGACGTCGTCGCCACGCCGGGCAGCTGGCTGCTCAGTGCTTGACACCACCTGCCCCTCACGTAGTTAAATTGCGCTAAGAAACAAAACCCACTCGACGAGGAGTCACTCCATGGTTCGCAAGCCCACGTCCGACGACCGCTTCTCCTTCGGCATCTGGACCGTCGGCTGGTCCGCCCAGGACCAGTTCGGCGCCGCCACCCGCCCCGTGCTCGACCCCTGGGAGTACGCCACCAAGCTCGCCGAGCTCGGCGCCTGGGGCATCACCTTCCACGATGACGACGTCGTCCCCTTCGGCGCCGACGACGCCGAGCGTGAGCGCATCCTCACCCGCTTCAAGCAGGCGACCGACGACGCCGGTCTGACCATCGAGATGGTCACGACCAACACCTTCAGCCACCCGATCTTCAAGGACGGCGGCTTCACGGCCAACGACCGCTCCGTGCGCCGCTTCGGCCTGCGCAAGGTGCTGCGCAACGTCGACCTCGCCGCCGAGCTCGGCGCGACGACCTTCGTCATGTGGGGCGGGCGCGAGGGCAGCGAGTACGACGGCGCCAAGGACGTCAACGCCGCGCTCAACCGCTACCGCGAGGGCATCGACACCGTCGCCGGCTACATCAAGGACAAGGGCTACGACCTGCGCATCGCGCTCGAGCCCAAGCCGAACGAGCCCCGTGGCGACATCCTCCTGCCCACGGTCGGCCACGCGCTCGGCTTCATCGCCGAGCTCGAGCACGGCGACATCGTCGGCCTCAACCCCGAGACCGGGCACGAGCAGATGGCCGGCCTGAACTACACCCACGCCCTCGCGCAGGCGCTGTGGTCGAACAAGCTCTTCCACATCGACCTCAACGGCCAGCGGTCCATCAAGTACGACCAGGACCTCGTCTTCGGCCACGGCGACCTGCTCTCGGCCTTCTTCACCGTCGACCTGCTCGAGAACGGCTTCCCGGGCGGTGGCCCCCGCTACGAGGGCCCCAAGCACTTCGACTACAAGCCCTCGCGCACCGAGCACATGCAGGGCGTGTGGGACTCGGCGGCGGCGAACATGTCGATGTACCTCATGCTCGCCGAGAAGGCCAAGGCCTACCGCGCCGACCCGCGCGTGCAGGAGGCCTTCGAGGAGTCCGGCGTGCTCGAGCTGTCGCAGCCCACGCTCGCCGAGGGTGAGTCGCTCGAGGGCTTCCTCGCCGACCGCAGCACCTTCGAGGACTTCGACGTCGACGCCGCCGCTGCCCGCGAGTACCGCTTCGTGCGCCTCAACCAGCTCGCCATGGAGCACCTCATCGGCTGACCCCAGCCACCCCGTACGCCGAGAGCCGGACTCCTCCAGGGGAGTCCGGCTCTCGGCGTCCGTCGGCCCACTTTAGGGGCTCCCTCGCCGAGCGGTGAGTTGTTACGGGGAACAACTCAGCGCTCGGCGCAAGGCATGGGGGAGTGGCGCGTGGTCTGGGCCTCGGTTACAGGCCGATGAGGGCGCCGAGCTGGGCCTTCATCTGCTCGAGCCGCTCGGCGGCGGCGCGGCGGGCGGCGGGCAGGCGGTCCTGCTCGCTCACCGGCTCCACGGCCTCGAGGTAGCACTTGAGCTTTGGCTCCGTGCCGCTGGGCCGGATGATCGCCCGGTCACCGCGGGCGGTGAGGTAGACCAGCCCGTCGGTCGGGGGCAGCCCGTCCTCGCCGGCCGAGAGGTCGATGGTCCGCACGACCGGCGAGCCGGCCAGCGCCTCGGGGCCGCTCTCGCGCAGCCGCTCCATCGCCGGCGGGATGACCGAGACGTCCTCGACGCGCAGGGTGAGCGGCGCCGTCGCGTGCAGCCCGTGCTGGAGGGCGAGCTCGTCGAGCACGTCGAGGAGCGTGCTGCCCCGGTCGACGAGCTGGGAGGCGAGCAGCGCCACCCGCACGGCCGCGCTGATGCCGTCCTTGTCGCGCACGGCCTGCGGGTCCACGCAGTAGCCCAGTGCCTCCTCGTAGCCGAAGACGAGCCCCGGCACCCGGCTGATCCACTTGAAGCCGGTGAGCGTCGTGCGGTGCTCCAGCCCGTGGGAGGAGGCGATGCGCGCGAGCAGGCGGGAGGACACGATCGAGCTGGCGAGCACCCCGTGCCCGGACACCGCGGCGCTGATCGCGGCCTGCTTGCCCAGGAGCGCGCCCACCTCGTCACCGGTGAGCTGGCGCCAGCCCTCGACCGTGCCGGTGTCCGGCACGGCCACCGAGCAGCGGTCGGCGTCGGGGTCGTTGGCGATGATGACGTCGGCCTCGACCTGCTGCGCGAGGCGGAAGGCGAGGTCGAGGGCGCCCGGCTCCTCGGGGTTGGGGAAGGCCACCGTGGGGAACTCGGGGTCCGGCTCGGCCTGCTCGGCGACGACGTGGACGTCGGGGAAGCCGGCGGCCGCGAGGGCGGCGACGGCCACCTCGGCCCCGACGCCGTGCATCGGGGTGTAGACGATCCGCAGGCTGCGGGCGTAGCCGTGGGGGACGAGCGAGGCGACCCGGGCGACGTACTCCTCCGTGATCGAGGCGTCGAGCACCTGCCAGCCGTCGGCGGGCAGCGGGACGTCCGCGAGGGGCCCGACGGCGGCGATGCGCGCGGCGATCTCGGCGTCGGCAGGCGAGACGAGCTGGGCGCCCTGCCCGGAGTCGGTGACGACCCGCCCACCGAGGTAGACCTTGTAGCCGTTGTCCTCCTTCGGGTTGTGGGAGGCGGTCACCATGACCCCGGCGTCGGCGTCCAGGGCCCGCACGGCGTAGGCGAGGACGGGGGTGGGGCCGACGGTCGGCATGAGCATCGCCTCGCCGCCGGCACCCGTGACGACGGCGGCCGCGTCCTCGGCGAAGCGCGCCGAGCCGTGCCGGGCGTCGTAGCCGATGACGACTCGCGGGGCGGCGCCGCCGAGCTGCTCGGTGAGCCACGCGGCGAGTCCCGCCGTCGTGCGGATGACGACGGCGCGGTTCATCCGGTTGGGTCCCCCACCGAGCGCTCCGCGCAGCCCGGCGGTGCCGAAGGCGAGCGGGCCGGAGAACCGGTCCTCCAGCTCGGCACTGGCCTCCTTGGCCTCCGGGCCGCCGGCCGTGGCGCGCTCGAGGAGCACCCCCAGCTCGTTGGCGGTGTGCGGGTCGGGGTCCTCGGCCATCCAGCTCCGGACGACGTCGACATCCATGAATGGGTTCCTCTCTCAGATACGACGGACGATGTCTGCCAGCAGCCGGGAGATCCGCGGGCCGGCAGCGCGGCCGGCCTCGATGACCTCCTCGTGCGAGAGCGGCTGGGCACTGATCCCCGCCGCCTGGTTCGTCACGAGCGACAGGCCCAGGATCTCCAGGCCCACGTGCCGCGCGGCGATGGCTTCCAGCGTCGTCGACATCCCCACGAGCGTGCCGCCGAGGAGCGCGACCATGCGCACCTCCGCGGGCGTCTCGTAGTGGGGGCCGGGGAGCTGGACGTAGACGCCCTCGGTGAGGGTCGGGTCGACCTCGCGCGCGATCTCGCGCAGTCGCGGGGAGTACAGGTCGGTGAGGTCGACGAAGGTGGCGCCCTCGAGGGGCGAGGCGGCCGTGAGGTTGAGGTGGTCGGAGATGAGGACCGGCGTGCCGGGCGCGACCGTCGGGTCCAGGCCCCCGCAGCCGTTGGTGAGGACGAGGCGCTGCACACCGGCCGCGGCGGCGGTCCGCACGCCGTGCGCGACCGCCCGCACGTCGCGCGACTCGTAGTAGTGCGTGCGCGAGCCGAGCACGAGCGCGTGGCGCGCCTCGCCGTCGGCGTCGATGCGGATCGAGCGGATGGTGGCGCCGTGTCCGGCGACGACGGGGGCGCGGAATCCGGGCACCTGCTCGGCGGGCACCTCGGCGACCGTCTCCCCGAGCAGCTCGGCCGCCCCTCCCCATCCCGAGCCGAGGACGAGGGCGACGTCGTGACGGGCCACTCCGGTGAGCTCGGCGAGGCGGTCGGCCGCCTCTCGGGCCAGGGCGAAGGGCGCGTCGTGGTCCGGTGTGCCGGTGGGGGTGGCCATGCCCCGACGTTACCGTCCGGGGTGCTCGGTGGGCATGCGGCGGGACAAAGGCGGCACAATGCCTGCGTGAGCACATCGACCGACGAGCACCGGCCCGCCGCGGAGCGCCCCGCCCCGACCGCCCCCGCCGAGGGGCGCCGTACCCAGGACGCCGCCGGCAGCTCGCCGGTCCGCGCGGGCAGCCGCGTCGTCATCATCGGCGGCGGGCCCGGCGGCTACGAGGCGGCGCTCGTCGCCGCGCAGCTCGGTGCGCGCGTCACGCTCGTCGAGCGGCAGGGCACCGGCGGGGCCGCCGTCCTCACCGACGTCGTCCCCTCCAAGACCCTCATCGCCACCGCCGAGTGGATGACGACGACGGAGGCCGCCGCCGAGCTCGGCATCCGCGGCGGGGGCGGCACGTCCGTCGACATGGCCGCCGTCAACAAGCGGGTCCTCGAGCTCGCCCAGCGCCAGTCCGAGGACATCCGCGCACGCCTCGAGCGGGAGGGCATCCGGGTCGTCGACGGCACCGGCCGGCTGGCCGGCCACCTCGGCAGCACCGGGACCCGGCCCGTCCACGTGACGACCGCCGACGGCGAGGAGATCGAGCTCGTCGCCGAGATCGTCCTCGTCGCCACGGGCGCCACCCCCCGCGTCCTGCCGGACGCGCAGCCGGACGGCGAGCGCATCCTCACCTGGGTGCAGATGTACAACCTCACCGAGCTGCCCGAGCACCTCGTCGTCGTCGGCTCCGGCGTCACCGGCGCCGAGTTCGCCGGCGCCTACAACGGCCTCGGCGTGCCCGTCACGCTCGTCTCCAGCCGCGACCGGGTGCTGCCCGGGGAGGACGAGGACGCCGCCGAGCTCATCGAGAACGTCTTCCGCAGCCGCGGCATGACCGTCCTGTCCCGCTCCCGCGCCGCCGCCGTCCGCCGCGTCGGGGACGGCGTCGAGGTCGAGCTCACCGACGGCCGCGTCGTCTCCGCCTCCCACTGCCTCGTCGCCGTCGGCGGCGTGCCGAGCACCGCCGGCCTGGGCCTGGAGGAGGCCGGCGTCGTGCTCCGCGACAGCGGGCACATCCAGGTCGACCGCGTCTCCCGCACGACGGCGGTGCGCGTCTACGCCGCCGGCGACTGCACCGGCGTGCTGCCCCTCGCCTCGGTCGCGGCGATGCAGGGCCGCATCGCCATGTGGCACGCGCTGGGCGACGCCGTCTCCCCGCTCGACGTCGACGCCGTCACCGCCAACATCTTCACCGCCCCCGAGATCGCGACCATCGGCGTCGGTGAGCGGCAGGTGCACGACGGCACGGTCGACGCCGTCGTCACCCAGCTGCCGCTGGCCCGCAACCCCCGGGCCAAGATGCTCGGCATCCGCGAGGGCTTCGTCAAGGTCATGGCCGACCGGCACTCCGGGGCGGTGCTCGGCGCGGTCGTCGTCGCGCCGCGCGCCAGCGAGCTCATCTTCCCGCTCGCCGTGGCCGTCACGCAGCGGATCACGGTGGACCAGCTCGCCAACGTCTTCACGATCTACCCCTCGCTCAGCGGGTCGATCGCCGAGGCCGCCCGCACGCTGCACCAGACGGGGGAGTGAACGCATGACCGCGCCCGCGCTCCCGGACCTGCGCACGGCCGACGTCGTCGACCTCACGCGCGCCCTGTGCGACATCCCCTCCGTCTCGGGCGCGGAGGGGCCGCTCGCCGACGCGATCGAGGCGGCTCTCGCCGGCCTGCCGCACCTGGAGGTGCTGCGCGACGGTGACGCCGTCATGGCGCGCACCCGGCTCGGGCGCGAGCGTCGGGCGGTCGTCGCCGGCCACATCGACACCGTGCCGGTCGCCGGCAACCTGCCCAGCGAGCTGCGCACCGTCGACGGCGAGGAGGTGCTGTGGGGCCGCGGCAGCGTCGACATGCTCGGCGGTGTCGCCGTCGCCCTCCACCTCGCCGCACGGCTCACCGCGCCAGCGTGGGACGTCACCTGGGTCTTCTACGACAACGAGGAGGTCGAGGCCGAGCGCAACGGCCTGGGCCGCCTCGCCCGCCACCACCCGCAGTGGCTGGCCGCCGACTTCGCCGTGCTCGGCGAGCCGAGCAACGGCGGCATCGAGGGTGGATGCAACGGCACGCTGCGCGTGTCCGTGACGACGGCGGGACGCGCCGCCCACTCCGCGCGCGCCTGGCGCGGGGTCAACGCCATCCACCTCGCCGCGCCCATCCTCACGCGCCTGGCCGAGTACGAGCCGCGCTCCGTCGAGGTCGACGGGCTCGTCTACCGCGAGGGCCTGTCCGCGGTCGGCATCAGCGGCGGCATCGCGGGCAACGTCGTGCCCGACTCCTGCGAGGTGCTCGTCAACTACCGCTTCGCGCCGTCGTCCTCGCTCGCCGAGGCCGAGGCGCACGTGCGCGAGGTGCTCGCCGGCTACGACGTCACCGTCGTCGACGGCGCCGCCGGGGCCCGCCCCGGCCTCGACTCCCCCGGCGTGGGCGACTTCATCGCCGCCGTCGGGCGCGTGACGGGCGGCGGCCCCGCCCCCAAGTACGGGTGGACCGACGTCGCCCGCTTCGCCGAGCTCGGGGTGCCGGCCGTGAACTTCGGCCCCGGTGACCCGTCCCTGGCGCACGCCGACGACGAGCACTGCCCGACCACCCAGATCCGTGACTGTGCCACCGCCCTGGAGGCGTGGCTGACCGAAGGAGCACGATGAGCCGGTCCTACAACCGCAACGGCTCGGCAGGCGGAGGCCGGAGCGCCGAGCGCCCCGCCGTCCGCGACAGCCGTGACGCCGACGTCTACCGCAAGGGCCCCGTGACCCTGCGCGGCGCGCAGATCCCCGACGAGACCTCCGACGAGCGTCTGCTCGCCAAGGACGACGACGCCGACTGGGTCCACTCCGACCCGTGGCGCGTCATGCGCATCCAGAGCGAGTTCGTCGAGGGCTTCGGCGCGCTCGCCGAGCTCGGCCCCGCCATCAGCGTCTTCGGCTCCGCCCGCACCGGCCGTGACTCCGAGGAGTACCGGATGGGGGAGGAGGTCGGGCGCCTGCTCGTCGAGGCCGGCTACGCCGTCATCACCGGCGGTGGCCCGGGCGTCATGGAGGCCGCGAACAAGGGTGCCTGCGAGGCCGGTGGGGTGTCGGTGGGCCTGGGCATCGAGCTCCCCTTCGAGCAGGGCATGAACGAGTGGGTCGACCTCGGGGTCAACTTCCGGTACTTCTTCGCCCGCAAGACGATGTTCGTCAAGTACGCCCTCGGCTTCATCGTCCTGCCCGGGGGCTTCGGCACCATGGACGAGCTGTGGGAGGCCCTCACGCTCGTCCAGACCGGCAAGGTGAGCTCCTTCCCGATCGTCCTCGTCGGCTCGGAGTACTGGGGCGGGCTGCTCGCCTGGGCGCGCGACACCATGGTCCCGGCCGGCACCATCGCCGAGGCGGACCTCGACCTCATCCAGCTCGTCGACACCGCCGAGGAGGCGGTGGACCGGGTCCGCGACCGGCTCGCGCTCATGCGGGACGAGGCGAAGTCGCAGGCCCGCACCGCGGAGGAGGCCTCGACCTCCTGAGCGTCCCGGGCGCCGGTCGCAGCGCCCCGACCTGCACCGTTGCCCCGAGCGCACACCGCCGCGGGGGAGGGGTGGACTAGACTGGTCCCGGTGCGCCGCAGACCCTGCGGCACGACACGACGATCGAATAGGGGTGCCAGATGGCCGCGATGAAGCCGAGGACCGGGGACGGGCCGATGGAGGTCACGAAGGAGGGACGCGGCATCGTCATGCGCGTTCCCCTCGAGGGTGGCGGTCGCCTCGTCGTCGAGCTCACGCCCGCGGAGGCAGGCGAGCTCAGCGAGGCCCTCAGCGCCGTCGCCCCCGCCTGACCGTTGACCTCCCTGAGCGAGCTCGGCCTCGCCGAGCTTCCCGAGGTCGTCGGTGAGTCCGGTTCGCTCGACGGCGCCGACCTCACCCAGGCCGGCGCCGTCGTCGTCGCCGTCGCGCCCGCCGGCGCCGGCGAGGAGGGCGTCGAGCCCCGCCCCGGCACGGCGGACGCCGCCGCGCGCTACGGCATCGACCTCGTCGACCTCGCCGCGCGCCACGGCCTGACCGGGCGGGCGGGGGAGTCGGCGGTCCTCGACCTGCCGCGTGCCCTGCCCGGCCGCGACTTCGGCTGGAACGAGCTGCCGGCCCGCCTGGTGCTCCTCGGCGTCGGCGACGCCGGCCCGGACGCCATGCGCAAGGTGGGCTCGGCCCTGTGCCGCACGACCACCGGCCTGGACACGGTCGTCACGCCCATCGGCGCGCTCGCCGGCGCCACCGGCCTGGCCGCCCTGCTCGAGGGCTTCTGGCTCACCGCCTACCGCGGCCCGCGCATGGCGCAGTCCCCGCGACCGGGCAAGCCTGCCGCCTCGCGGCTGGTCCTCCTCGGCAACGACGCGGACGCCGCCGTCATCGCGGCGGCGCGCACGGCGGCCACCGCCACGGTGCGCGCCCGCTTCCTCGCCGCGACGCCGTCCAACGTCAAGAACCCGCAGTGGCTGGCCGAGCAGGCCCAGGCCCTCGCCGCGGGCGTCCCCGGCGTGAGCGTCGAGGTCCACGACGAGACCTGGATCCGGGAGCAGGGGATGGGCGCGCTGCTCGCCGTCGGCTCCGGCTCCGCGACCCCGCCGCGGCTCGTCACGGTCACCTACAGCCCGCGCACGCGCGGCGGGCAGACCGTCGCGCTCGTGGGCAAGGGCATCACCTTCGACACCGGCGGCATCTCGATCAAGCCGCGCGAGTCGATGGTCGGGATGAAGACCGACATGGCCAGCGCCGCGGCGGTGCTCGCCACCGTCCTCGCCGCCGCCGAGCTGCAGGTGCCCCACCGGGTGGTGGGCGTGCTCGCCCTGGCGGAGAACGCCTTCGGCGCCTCCTCCTACCGGCCCGGCGACGTCGTGCGCGCCTACGACGGCACGTCGATCGAGGTCTCCAACACCGACGCCGAGGGCCGCATGGTCCTGGCCGACGCGATGGCCTGGGTGCGCGACACCGCACGGCCCGACGTCCTCGTCGACGTCGCCACGCTCACCGGCGCGGTGACGCTTGGCCTGGGACGCACCCACGCCGGCCTCTACGCGACCGACGAGTCCCTGGCCGCCGCCCTCCAGGCGGCGGGCGAGGTAAGCGGCGAGCGGACGTGGCGCCTGCCGCTGGTGGACTCCTACCGGCGCAGCCTGGACTCCGCCGTCGCCGACATCTCCCACCAGGCGCGCGACCCGCACGTCTCGGGTGGTTCGATCACCGCCGCGCTGTTCCTCCAGCACTTCGCGGGGGACACCCCGTGGGCGCACCTGGACATCGCCGGCGCCGGCCGCGCCACCAAGGCCCGCGACGAGATCCCCGAGGGCCCCACCGGCTACGGCGCCCGCCTCCTCCTCCGCTGGCTGCAGGACCTGGCCTAACCCCAACGACCGCATATGCGCGAAATCCGCGGCTCCGGCGTCTCCGGAGCCGCGGATTTTCCGCATATGCGGGGGCGGGGGTGGGTGGGGGTGGGGGTGGGTCAGGGCTCGGTGACGAGGGGGTAGACGCCGTTCTCGTCGTGGACCTCGCGGCCGGTGACCGGCGGGTTGAAGACGCAGATCGTGCGGATCTCGGTCCGCGGGCGGACGACGTGCTTGTCGTGCTCGTTGAGGAGGTACATCGAGCCCGGACGCAGCTCGTGCGTCTCCCCGGTGCCGAGGTCGGTGATCGTGCCCTCGCCCTCGACGATCATCACGGCCTCGATGTGGTTGGCGTACCAGAACTCGTTCTCGGTGCCGGCGTACAGGGTGGTCTCGTGCACCGAGAAGCCCACCTTGTCGCGGGCGAGGATGATGCGCTTCGAGCGCCAGTTGGGGGTCTGGATGTCGAACTCGGTGTCGTCGAGGTCGTGGAAGCTGCGGACGATCATGGTCAGTTCTCCTGGTTCTCGAGGACGGTGACGACGGCCTGCTCGAGGATGCGCATGCCCGCCTCGAGCTCCGCCGGGCTGATGGTGAGCGGCGGAAGCAGCTTGACGACCTCGTCGCCCGGTCCGGACGTCTCGACGAGCAGGCCGTTCGCGAAGGCCTCCTGGGTGACCCGGCCGGCGAGCTCGCCGGACGGGAGCTGCAGCCCGCGGGCCAGGCCGCGGCCCTTGGCGACGAGGCCGTGGCTCTCGTAGCGGGCGACGAGCGCGTTGAAGCGCGACTCGATCGCCAGGCCGCGGGAGATCGTGCTGCGCTCGAGCGCGTCGTCGGACCAGTAGCGGCGGATCGCCTCGGTCGCGGTGACGAAGGCGTGGTTGAAGCCGCGGAAGGTGCCGTTGTGCTCGCCCGGCTCCCAGATGTCGAGCTCGGGGCGCACGAGGGTCAGCGCCATCGGCAGGCCGTAGCCGCTGATCGACTTCGACAGCGTGATGATGTCGGGCACGATGTCGGCCTCCTCGAAGCTGAAGAAGCCTCCGGTGCGACCGCAGCCCATCTGGATGTCGTCGACGATGAGCAGGATCCCGTGCCGCTTGCACAGGTCCGCGAGGTTGCGCAGCCACTCGGCGCGGGCGGCGTTGATCCCGCCCTCACCCTGGACGGTCTCGACGATGACGGCGGCCGGCTGGTTGAGGCCGCCGCCGGAGTCGGTGAGCAGCCGCTCGAGGTAGAGGAAGTCCTGGACGTCGCCGTCGAAGTAGTCGTCGTAGGGCATCGGGGTCGCGTGGACGAGGGGGATGCCCGCCCCGCCGCGCTTCATCGCGTTGCCGGTCACCGACAGCGCGCCCAGGGTCATGCCGTGGAAGGCGTTGGTGAAGCTGATGACCGACTCGCGGCCGGTAACCTTGCGGGCGAGCTTGAGCGCCGCCTCGACGGCGTTGGCGCCGCCCGGGCCGGGGAAGACGACCTTATGGTCCAGTCCGCGGGGACGCAGGATCGTGTCGGCGAAGGTCGTGAGGAACTCGTCGCGTGCCGTGGTGAACATGTCCAGCGAGTGCACGACGCCGTCACGCGCGAGGTAGTCGAGGAGGACCTTCTTCAGGGCCGGGTTGTTGTGCCCGTAGTTGAGCGACCCGGCGCCGGCGAAGAAGTCGATGTAGGGGTTGCCGTCGGTGTCGTACATGGTCGCGCCGACGGCGCGGTCGAAGGTGACCGGCCAGGAGCGGGAGTAGCTGCGGACCTGGGACTCGAGATCGGTCGTGGTCGTGGTCGGGCTGGTGATCGTCATCGGGGAGGCTGCCTTTCGTGGCGGGACGGACGCGTGTCGGTGTGGGGTTCAGCTCTCGATGGGCTCCAGGGGGCCGATCCTCACCAGCCCTTCGGTCTCGTGTCCGGCGTCGGGGAAGTCCGCGGCGGCGAAGAGCTCGCTGCGGACCAGGGGGGCGCCGCGCTCGGCGGCGAAGCTCTCGAAGAGGCGCTGGGAGGCGGTGTTGTCCGCGGTGATCGAGGCCTCGACGAAGCCGGCGCCGGCGGCGGCGTCGGCCAGGAGCCGGGCGGCGAGCCGCCGCCCGCGCTGGGCCGGGTCGACGGCGACCTGCCAGACGAACAGCGTGCCGGGCTCCGCGGGGCGGCGGTAGCCGAGGAGGAAGCCCACGACCTCACCGTCGACCACGGCCACCCGGCAGGTGCGCGCGAAGTCGCGTGCGAGCAGGAGGTAGGCGTAGGAGGTGTTGAGGTCCAGGGCGCCGGAGTCGCGGGCGAGGCGCCACATGTCGGCGCCCTCGGCGGGCTCCGGGGGCCGGACGGTCACGGGCGGGTGGCCGCTGCCTGTGTCGGGTGCGGCGGCGGACGGGACACGGGGTGCTGCTGGTGTGGCGGGGGGCATACGGCGAACCACGTTAACGAGGTCCCGCGCCGTCCGACAGTCGCCGAGCGGCCTCCCGCCGCCGTCCGGGCCGGATGTCGGCCGTCGGCGGAGCGGCGGTCTGGCGTGGCACGGTGCGGGAAGGTCGGCCTCGGTCCGAGGTGGTCCTGGCCAGTCGAAATTGCGTCCGCATGGTGAGATATTTTCCCGAGTGTGACCTGGGCCATGCCTGCCGCCGCCCCACCCCCATGCGCCGACAGCTGGATCCCGCCCGGTGCGGGATCCAGCTGTCGGCGGCGAGGGGGAGGGGACGAGACGGGTGGGTCAGCGGCGTGTGCGGGCCGTCTCAGTCGCGCGCTCGCCGTCCTGCTGGCCGTCCTTCTCGGCCCGCCGCTTGGCCCGCTCGAGGGCACGCTCCCGCATCGCCCGGGCCTGGTCCTCGAGCTCGGCCGCGCGCTCCTCGCTGCGCGTGAGGTTGTCACCGGACTCCGGGTCGAAGAGGTGGAGGGAGGCGGGGTCGAACCACAGCTCGGCCGGGTCCCCGGCGCGGACAGTGCTCGCCGCGTCGAGGGAGATGATGAGCTGGGTGCGCATGCCCTCGCCGTCGAGGTCCCGGTCCAGCTCCTCGAGCTGCGCCTGGACGGCCTCGTGGGTCTCGAAGGGGATGTAGGCGTAGAGCACCTCACCGAGCCACTCGGTGACGTCGACGTCGACGTCGAAGCGCACCCCGGTGTCCGTGCGCCCGGGCTCCATCGTGTCGACGTCCTCGAAGGCGTCGGGCCGGATGCCGACGATGACGACCTCACGGTTGCCGACGGCGGCACGCATCCGCTCGTCCATGGGGACGTCGACGATGGGCAGGCGCAGGACGTCGCCCTCGACGATCCCCGGCAGGAAGTTCATCGGCGGGGAGCCGATGAAGCCCGCGACGAAGAGGTTGATCGGCTGGTCGTACAGCCCGCGCGGGCTGGCGACCTGCTGCAGCTCGCCGCGACGCAGCACCGCCACCCGGTCCCCGAGGGTCATCGCCTCCGTCTGGTCGTGGGTGACGTAGACCGTCGTCGTGGCGAGGTTGCGCTGCAGGCGGGCGATCTCGGTGCGCATCTGCCCGCGGAGCTTGGCGTCGAGGTTGGACAGCGGCTCGTCGAAGAGGAAGGCCTTGGCCCGCCGGACGATGGCCCGGCCCATGGCGACGCGCTGACGCTGGCCACCGGAGAGGTTGGCGGGCTTGCGCTCGAGGTGCTCGTCGAGCTCGAGGAGCCGGGAGGCCTCGCGGACCCGGTCGTCGATCTGCTCGTCGGTGTACTCGCCCTTGGCCAGGCGCAGCGGGAAGGCGATGTTCTCGTAGACCGTGAGGTGGGGGTACAGCGCGTAGTTCTGGAAGACCATCGCGAGGTCGCGGTCGCGCGGTGCCTTGTCGTTGACGACCTCGTCGGCGATGCGCAGCTCGCCGTCGCTGATGTCCTCCAGCCCGACGATCATCCGCAGCAGGGTCGACTTCCCGCAGCCGGACGGGCCCACGAGGATGACGAACTCGCCGTCGGCGATGTCGAGGCTGATGCCCTTGACCGCGGTGAAGCCGTCCGGGTAGGTCTTGACGACGTTGTCGAGGGTGATCGATGCCATGGCTGGACTCCTTGTCGTTCGGGCCTCAGCCCTTGACTGCGCCTTGGGTGAGGCCGGACACGATGCGCCGCTGGAAGAGCAGGACGACGATGACGACCGGCACGGTGACGACGATGGCCGCCGCCGAGATCGAGCCGGTGGGCTCCTCGAACTGCGAGGCGCCGGTGAAGAAGGACAGGGCCGCCGGCACGGGCCGGGCGGCGCTCGTCGAGGTGAGCGAGATGCCGTAGACGAAGTCGTTCCAGGCGATGAAGAAGGCGATGATCGCCGTCGTGAACACGCCGGGGGCGGCGAGCGGGACGACGGCCTTGCGGAAGGCCTGGAACGGGGTGGCGCCGTCCACCTGGGCCGCCTGCTCCAGCTCCCAGGGGATCTGCCGGAAGAAGGCCGCCAGGGTCCAGATGGAGATCGGCAGGGTGAGGGACAGGTAGGGGATGACGAGGCCGGCCCAGGTGTCGTACAGGCCGATCGTGCGCCAGAGGTTGAACAGCGGCGTGACGATCGAGACGACGGGGAAGACCGACACGGCCAGGGCGGTGGTGAGGATGACGCGCTTGCCCCGGAAGTCCAGCCGCGCGATGGCGTAGGCGCACAGCGTCGCGAGGAAGACGGCGATGGCGGTGGCGATGAGCGAGATGCCGATGGAGTTGCGCAGCGAGGGGAGGAAGAGGTCCTGCGCGCTGCCGCCGGGCGCGAGGATCGTCTTGTAGTTCTCGAGCGTCCACTCCTCGGGGAGGAAGGTCCCGGAGAAGAGGCCGGCCTGCGTCTTGAAGGACGTCATGGCGATCGACACGACGGGGAACAGGGACCACAGGAGTACGACGAGCGTGATCGCGATCCAGGCGACCTTCTGCTTCGTGGACAGCCCTCTCATCACTTGCCTCCCGTCGAGCCGGCGAGATCGACCTTGAAGCCCTTGATCGCGATGCCCGCGATGATGAGCACGCAGAGGAAGAGCAGCACCGAGATCGCCGAGCCGAGGCCGATCTCGAGCCGTCCGATCGAGGTGTTGTAGGCCAGCAGCGAGAGGACCTCGGTGTCGTTCGCGCCGTTGGTCATGATGTAGACGTTGTCGAAGATCCGGAAGGCCTCCAGCGCCCGGAAGAGCACGGCGACCATGATCGCGGCCTTCATGTTCGGCAGGATGACCCGCTTGAGGACCTGCCAGCCCGTCGCGCCGTCGACCTTCGCCGCCTCCTCCAGGTCCCCGGGCACCTGCGCGAGGCCGGACAGGAGGAGCAGGGAGATGAACGGGGTCGTCTTCCACACCTCGGAGGCGATGATGACGAACAGCGACGTGCCCTGGGAGGCGAACCAGTTGAGGTTCTCCTCGATGCCCGGCACCCAGTTGAACCAGTTGTTGACGTAGCCGCCGGAGTTGATGTCGAAGGCGTAGAACCAGGCGAAGGCGGAGACGACGGTGATGATGCCGTAGGGCACGAGGATCGCCGTGCGGATGAGGCCGCGGAGGTTCTGGATCGCGCGGTGCATGACGAGCGCGAGGAGGAAGCCGAGGACGAGCTCGATGAGCACGGTGATGATCGTGATGACGATCGTGATCCACAGCGACTGGAGGAACGCGGGGTCGCCGAGCACCACCTGGTAGTTGCGGAACCAGATGAGCTCGGTCTCGTCCGGTGCCGTGAGGCGCAGGCTGAACAGCGAGTCGTACAGCGCCTGGAGGATCGGGTAGAGCGTGACCGCCAGCATGATGACGAACGCCGGTCCGGCGAGGTACCAGCCGAGCCGGGCCTCGGAGCGGGAGCGGTCGGAGCCCTTCCTGCCGCGCGGGCGGGAGTCCGGCCGGGGCGTCGCGGCGTCGGGACGCCGGTCCGCTGCGGGCCCGGCCGCGGGGATGTTCGAGCTCATAGCAGCCTCTCGTCTCGCAGGACCGCGGTGATGAAGTCCGCCGAGGACCCGGGGGTCACCTCGGGGTCGACCCCCGCGGGCGGGTGCCAGGTCTCCTGCAGGCCGATCGAGACCTCGTTGTAGTAGGGCGTCTGGGGACGCGGGGCGGCGAGCTCCAGGGACTCCCGGATGGTGTCGGCCATCGGGAAGTCCTCCTGGACGCGCTCGTCCTCGTAGGCCTCGACCGACGACGGCGGGTTGCCGTTAGTGACGAAGTACTCGGCCTGGTGCTCGGGCCGGGTGATGCACGCGACGGCGTCGTACGCGGCGTCGACGTGCTCGCTGTAGGCACTGACCCCGAGGTTGATGCCGCCGACGGGCGGAGCGGCGTCGGTGCCCTCGTCCATCCGCGGGTAGATGGCCCAGCCGATGTCCTCGACGATGTCGGGGTCCGAGCCGTTGATCGCCGGCCAGACGAAGGGCCAGTTGACCATGAAGGAGCCGTCGTCCCCGCGGAAGAGGTTCATCGAGGCGTTCTCGTCCGCCGTCGGGAAGCCCGAGCCGGCCAGGCCCTCCTGGCCGATGCGTTGGAGCACCGAAGCGGCGGCGCGGCCGGCGTCGGAGTCGAGGTCGATCTCCACCTCGTCCGCCTCGGCCTCGGGGTTGGCGATGACCTCGCCGCCGCCGGAGGCGATGAGCGCGTTGATCCACACGGTGAGCGACTCGGCCTTGGCGCCCTGGACGCCGAGGAGCAGGTCCTGGTCGGTGGCCACCTCGATGAGCTGCTCCCAGGTGACGGGCTGCTCCATGTCCAGCCCGGCCTCCTCGGCCACCGACTTGCGGTACCAGAGCAGCTGGGTGTTGGCCCAGAACGGGACGGAGACGAGCTCCCCGTCCCACGTCGCGGAGTCCACCGCGCCCTGGACGACGTCCTCGGTCTCCTGGAGGTCGTCGGGGACGGGGGCGAGGAAGCCGGCGGCCGCCATCTCGGGGATGAACGGCGGGTCCAGGCTCATGATGTCGATCGACTCGTCGGAGGCTGCGAGGCGGCGGGCGAGCTGCTCGCGCTGGGACGCGGCGTCGCGGGGGAGCAGCGAGGTCTCGATGCGGTACTCGCCCTCGGCCTCCTCGGTGCACGTCTGGGCGAGGGCCTCCTGGCCGCCGTCGTCGGGGTTGATGTACCAGGTGAGCACGGGGGGTCCGGACTCGCTGGCGCAGGCGCTGAGCCCGGCGGCCAGCGCGAGCGTCAGGACCGTGATCGTCGTCCGCGGTCGTCGCACGTGCCCTCCTCGGCGTCGCGGCCGGCCGGAACCGGCCGACGTTGGCCCATAGACAACACCGAGAGTGGCGGGGCCGCATCTCGAGGGCGGACAGGGCTGTCCGGCCGGGTCAGCGCGTGCGGTCGTGGCGCCCCGGGCCGGACGTGCACAGGCGCAGGAGGAGGCCCGCGGTGAGGAGCGTGACCGCGGCGACCCCGAGCACGGCACCGCCGTAGGCGACGAGCAGCTCGGCGCGGCTCGCGTCCGGTCCGGTGCTGCCCGCGGTGAGCACGAGGGACAGGCCGGCGAGCAGCCCGCTCACCCCCGCGGCGAGGAGGACCAGCCGGCGCGTCACCGTCGTCGGGCGGTGGTCCAGGCGGGGCGGGAGCGGCCTCCCGACGAGCACGGCGAGGGCGCCCCACAGGAGGACGACGAGCATCGCCGCGGCGACGTCGGAGGCCCGGTGCCAGCCGTTGACCATCGTCGCGAGCCCGGTGCCGCCCGCGTAGGCCCAGCCGGCCAGCGCGGCGGCCCAGCGCCAGCGCGGCGGCGCGACGAGGACGGCGACGGCGGCCACCGTGCCGGCGACCGTCGTGTGTCCGCTCGGCAGCGAGTTGGCGACGGCCTCGGAGACGCCGAGGTCGGGGCGGGTGAGGACCTGGTACTTGAGGACCTGCGTCGTGACGTTGGCACCGCCGACGAGGAGCGGCACGGCGAGCGCGACCCGCCCCTGCCGCTGCACCAGGGCGACTGCGACACCGACGACGATGACGACGACGAGGAAGGGCACCGAGACGACGTCGAGCACCGTCTGGCTGCCCTCGGACAGGCGTCGCCGGCCGATCTGCGAGCCCTCGAGCGCGGTGCTCTCCACCCGCTGGCCCAGGGAGGTGGTGACGAAGACCCACCACACGGCGAGCACGCCGACCGCCGCCAGCACGGCGGAGAGGGCGGCGTCCCGGCGCGGGGCACCGGCGGACGGGCCGCCGCTCACGCCCGGGACGGCTCCCCGCCGTCGGGCTCGGTCTCCTCGCCGTCGGGCTCGGTCCCCTCGCCGTCGGGCTCGGTCTTCCCGCCGTCGGGCTCGGTCCCCTCGACCGGGTCGTCCTGGGCCCGCTCCGTGCGCAGGAAGGGCAGCTCGGCGGTCGCGTTCGGGTCGAGGTCCTCGACGTCGGCCGGAGCGTCGTCGCCGTCCTCGGCCCAGTCCTCGGGCCGGCCGGGGACGACGACGGGCTCGCGGTGGCCGATCGGCTCCGCGTCCCACACCTGCTCGGCGAGGTCCTCGAGCATGTGGACGGCGTCCGCGACGACCTGCTCGTCGGACGTGTTGACACCGTGCATGAGCCAGCGCGCGAGCGCGAGCTCCCCGACGAGCTGAGCCCGGTCGAGGAGGTAGGCGTCGGCGTTCTCCGGTCGCGCGAGGGCGTAGGCCTCCTCGATCGCGTCGAGGCACTCCTCCGGGGCGCTCGCGAGCAGCCAGGCGAGGTCGACGGCGGGGTCGCCCACGTGGGTCTCGGAGAAGCTGATGACCGCGCTCACCTCACCGTCCTGGACGAGGACGTGCTCCTCGGCGAGGTCCCCGTGGACCGGGGTGGTGCGGAAGCGCCACAGGGCGACGTCCTCCAGGGCCCGCTCCCAGCGGGCCAGCACGACGGTCGGCACGTGCCCCGTGCGGGCGGCGGCGTCGACCTCGGCGAGGCAGCGCTTGCGGTACTCGTCGGCGTCGTAGACCGGCAGGCCGGCGTCCTCGACGATCCGCGGCGGCAGCTCGTGCAGCGCCGCGAGGCTGCGCCCCAGGTCCGCCGCGAGCCCGGGGCCGGGGCCGAGGCGCTCGAGGTCGAGCGGGCGTCCGCGCAGCTGGCGGTAGACCATCGCGCGCCCGCCCTCGGGAAGGGCGGCGAAGCCGGCGGGCTCGGGCACGGCGAAGGGCAGCGCGCCGTCGCGGACGTGCGCCGCGAGGGCGCCCAGCAGCGCGACCTCCGCCTCGAGCGACGCCCCGGCCGAGGCGTGCAGGGGGCAGCGGACCACCCAGTGGCGTCCACCGGAGTCGAGGACCCCGGTGACCTGGAAGTCGGCGGTGGTGCTCTGCGGGGAGCGGGTCGCGACGACGTCGAGGCCCGGCACCGCCGCAGTGGCGAGCGCCGCCAGGGCGAGGGGGGATCTACGTGTCACGCCCCCAACCGTAGGACCCGCGTGCCCTCCTCACCCGCGGCGCCCGCGGCGCGCCCCCAGATCGGGGTGCGGATACGGTGCCCGGGTGGCCCTCACCCAGCTTCCCCTCGCCCGGACGACCATCGACGCCGACGGCGCCTCCCGCGCCCGTCCCGGCCTCCTCGGCGAGCTGCGGGGGGACCCGGGCACGCGCGTCCTCCTCGTCCACCGGGGCCAGGTCGGGGCGGGGCGGGACGGTCTCGTCCTGCTCCCCGCGGCCGACGTGCCGGCCGACGCGTGGACGGCCGAGCAGGTCCACTACCTCGGCCGGGAGGGGGACGCGCGTTTCGTCGCGCTCGTCCTGCCCGGCCACCTCGGCTCCGAGCGGGACCTCGACGGCGCACCGGTCGACACCGACGCGCCCCTCGTGGGCCTGCTCGCCGGTGTCGAGATGCGCAACCTGCGGGAGATCGGGGACCGGCTGAGTGACCGGGACACCGGGCTGGGCACGACGGCGGTGGCGCTCGCCGCGTGGCACGCGCGCAACCCGCGCTGCCCCCGCTGCGGGGAGGCGACCGAGGTGCTCGAGGCGGGGTGGGTGCGCCGTTGCGTCGTCGACCACTCGCTGCACTACCCGCGCACCGACGCCGCGGTCATCATGGCGGTCGTCGACGCCGAGGACCGGCTGCTGCTCGGGCACGCCGCCCACTGGCCCGAGCACCGCTTCTCCACCCTGGCCGGCTACGTCGAGCCGGGGGAGTCGCTGGAGGCGGCGGTGCAACGGGAGGTGGCCGAGGAGACCGGCGTCGTCGTCGACGCGGTGCGCTACGAGGGCAGCCAGCCGTGGCCCTTCCCCTGCTCGCTGATGACCGCCTTCCGGGCGGACGTCGCCGCGGGGGCGGGCACGGAGATCACCGTCGACGGCGTGGAGCTCACCGAGGCGCGCTTCTTCACCCGCGCCGCCCTGGCTGCCGCCGTCGCCGAGGGGACCGTGCTCCTGCCCTCGCTGTCCTCGATCGCCCGCTCGCTCATCGAGGACTGGTACGGCGGCCCGCTCGAGGCCGCCCCGTCCCGGGCATGAGACACGGTGTGGGGTGGTGGACCTCTGAGGTCCACCACCCCACACCGTGTGTCCAGCTGCGGCCCCGGGGCTCAGCCCAGGCGGGTCTTGACCTCGTTGAGGGAGGGGTTCGTCGCGGCGGAGCCGTCGGGGAACAGGACGGTCGGGACGGTCTGGTTGCCGCCGTTGACCTCCTCGACGAAGCTCGCGGCCTGCGGGTCCTCCTCGATGTTGACCTCGAGGTAGCCGATGCCCTCGCCGTCGAGCTGCTTCTTCAGCCGGCGGCAGTACCCGCACCACGTGGTCGTGTACATCGTGATCGTGCCGGGATCGGGCGTCGTCGTGCTCACAGAGGTCTCCTTCATGTCGGGGTTCGCTGACCATAACGCCGTGCCGCGACGGCGTATTTCCGCGGGCCTGGGGACGCTCGGGCCGCGTGTCGGCGGGGGCTGAGAGACTGGCCTCGATGACGAGCTCGACCACCACCCCCAGCAGCGAGGAGCTCCTCGCGGCCCTCGACGACGACCAGCGCGCCGTGGCCCAGACCCTCACCGGGCCGCTGTGCGTCCTCGCCGGTGCGGGCACCGGCAAGACCCGTGCCATCACCTACCGCATCGCCCATGGCGTGCGGGCCGGCGTCTACAGCCCGACGACCGTCCTCGCCGTCACCTTCACCGCCCGCGCCGCGGGGGAGATGCGCTCGCGGCTGCGTGACCTCGGGGTGGGCGGCGTCCAGGCGCGTACCTTCCACGCGGCCGCGCTGCGCCAGCTGTCCTACTTCTGGCCCGCCGTGATCGGCGGGGGCCTGCCGAAGATCCAGGAGCACAAGGCGCCGCTCGTCGCCGAGGCGTCCTCGCGCCTGGGCCTGGGCGTGGACCGGGTGAGCATCCGGGACCTCGCCGCCGAGATCGAGTGGGCAAAGGTCAGCCTCGTCACGGCCGAGGACTACGTGACGCGCGCCGTCGCCGCCGGCCGTGAGGAGGCCGCCGGGCAGGACCGCGCCACGGTGTCGCGCCTGCTGGAGATCTACGAGGACGTCAAGACCGAGCGCGGCGTCATCGACTTCGAGGACGTCCTCCTCCTCATGGTCGGCATCCTCGAGGAGCGCGACGACGTTGCCGCGGAGGTCCGCCGCCAGTACCGCCACTTCGTCGTCGACGAGTACCAGGACGTCTCCCCGCTCCAGCAGCGCCTCCTCGACCTGTGGCTGGGGGACCGCAAGGAGCTGTGCGTCGTCGGGGACGTCTCCCAGACCATTTACTCCTTCACCGGCGCCACCCCGCGCTTCCTCACCGACTTCCCGCGCCGCTTCCCCGGCGTGGAGGTGGTGCGGCTCGTGCGTGACTACCGCTCCACCCCGCAGGTGGTGTCCCTGGCCAACAGCGTGCTGGAGCGGGCCGGGAGGCACCGCTCGAGCGCGGCCGTCCGGCTCGTCGCCCAGCGCCCCTCGGGGCCCGCTGTCCGCTTCGAGGCCTTCGACGACGACGTCGCGGAGGCCGCCGGGGTGGCCGCCCGCATCGCGGCCCTGGAGAAGTCCGGCGTGCCGCGAGGGGAGATCGCCGTCCTGTACCGCACCAACGGCCAGGCCGAGGCGCTCGAGCAGGCCCTGGCCCAGGCGGACATCGGCTACCTCGTGCGCGGCGGGGAACGCTTCTTCTCTCGCCGGGAGGTGCGCGAGGCCGTCGTCCTCCTGCGCGGGGCGGCCCGCACGATGACCGACCACCCCATGCCCGACGCCGTCCGCGACGTCCTCGCCGGCATGGGCTGGGCCCCGGACCCGCCGGCCACCCGCGGCGCGGTCCGCGAGCGCTGGGAGTCGCTCCAGGCGCTCGTCGCGCTCGCGGACGAGATCGCGGCCGCCCGCGGCGCGGACCTCGCCGGGCTCGTCACCGAGCTCGAGGAGCGGGCCAGCGCCCAGCACGCCCCGACCGTCTCCGGGGTCACCCTCGCCTCCCTCCACGCCGCCAAGGGCCTGGAGTGGGACGCCGTCTTCCTCGTCGGGGTGAGCGAGGGGCTGCTGCCCATCTCCCTGGCGGAGACGGAGGAGGCGGTCGCCGAGGAGCGCCGCCTGCTCTACGTGGGCGTCACCCGGGCCCGCGAGCACCTCATGCTCTCCTACGCCCGGGCCCGCACCGTCGGCGGGCGCGCGAGCCGCAAGCCCTCGCGCTTCCTCGACGGCCTGTGGCCCGAGGTGGGCACCGCCCGCCGCCCCGCCGCCCGCGCGCCCCGGCGTGACCGCATCGCCGAGCTCGCCGAGTCCGACCCCGAGGGTGCCGCCCTCGTCGAACGCCTGCGTGCCTGGCGCGGGCAGGTGGCCGCCGCGATCGGTAAGCCGCCCTACACGGTCCTCCACGACACGACCCTCGCCGCGATCGCCGAGGCCAAGCCCAAGGACCTGCGCCAGCTCGGCATCCTGCGCGGCGTCGGTGCCGCCAAGCTCGAGGCCTACGGGCCTGCCGTCCTCGCCGTCGTGCGCGGCGAGGAGGTCGTCGTCGAGCCGCCCGGCGCCTGAGCCGGTTCCGGCCAGCGGGAGCCGCGTCAGCACGCGGGTTCCGGGCCGTCGAGGCGGCCCGGAAAATCTCCTCCGATAAATACCTTGCCCCCCGTCACAGGGCGGGCGTAATCTCCTACTCGTCCGTGACCGAGTCGGGGCCCGTGCCTAGCCAGCACACGAGGGGTCCCCATGTGCGAAGGGGAGGTGAACCGCAGTGATCACCATCATCTCGATGGATGCCGCCAGCCGTGAGCTGGGCCGAGCTCTGCCCTGGTTCACCGGGGACTGCTCCCGCCTTCGCCCCGCGCCCGTCGGCTTCGCCGAGGGCCGCGCGCTCCGGACGCCGTAGAACCACACACGTTCTCCGCCGGACCGCGCAGCTCCCGACCGCGGTTCGCCCCTCCCGGGGACTTGCCGCAGGTCTGTCCAGACCCGGCTTCGCACTCACGGAGAATCTCGTGCAACTCACCACCCTTCTCGACCGCCTCAACGAGGGGTCCTCACAGTCGTGGCCGCTGGCCGAGGAGACCGACGAGCTCGCGCTGCTCGAACCCACGCCGCTCGCCCCGTGCCAGGACGCGGAGGACCCCGACCTCTGGTTCGCCGAGCGTCAGGCGGACGTCGAGTTCGCCAAGACGCTGTGCCGTACCTGCCCCGTGCGCGAGGCCTGCCTCGCCGGCGCGCTCGAGCGCGCCGAGCCGTGGGGCGTGTGGGGTGGAGAGGTCTTCATCGGCGGGGAGGTCGTCGCGACCAAGCGCGGCCGTGGCCGCCCCCGCAAGCACCAGCCCGCGGCCTGAGTCAGGCCCGAGCGGCCGGCACCACCCCCGTCCGCGCCGGCAGGCCCGTGCACCCGCAGTCCGGGTGCACCGGCCACTGCTGTGTCCGGGGCACCGGCCGCCGCGCGTCGACGACGAGGCTCGTGCCCGCCGTCGCCACCGGCCGGCCGTCGAGGTAGGCCACGAGCTGCCCGACGGTGACGGCGGCCGCGAGCAGGCAGGTGGCGGCCTCGACGCCCCGGGCCGGCGTGCCGAGCAGCTGCGTGGCCACCGCCGGCCACCGCTCGTCCGCCGCGGTGCGGTGCAGCTCGACGCAGCGCCCGCACGGTCCCGCCCCGGGCGTGACGAGCGGACCGACGACGACGTCCACCTCCCGGGTGACGACGAGCAGGTGGACGACGTCCTCCCGCACGAGCGGCCGCAGCCGCACCGGGTCGCTGACGTCCTGCTCGACGAGGACGACGACGTCGGGCCGGGTGCGCGCCGGCGCCGAGGTCCGCAGGTGGGGGTGCGCCAGGCGCAGCACCGCCCGGCCCCGCTCCCCGCGCTCCGTGCCGACGTCGTGCAGGCAGTAGCCGCCCAGGCCGACGTCGTCACGCCGGACGCGCGCCCGGTCCTCCACGAGCAGCGTCCCCACGCCGGCGGCCGCGAGGCCCGCGGCGACGAGCAGCCCGAGCCGCCCCAGCCCGAGGACTGCCACCGTCGCGCCGCCGCGGCGGGCGACGACGTCGCTCGCGTCGCGCTGGGCCACCCGCGACCAGTGGTCGACCTCCGCGCCCAGTCCCTGGTGGTCGAGGGAGGGGTCGCGCGCCCGCTCGAGCGCGCCGCAGTCCTCGAGCCGGGCGAGCAGCTCGCGCGCCCGGCCGGCACGCACCCCGAGCTCGCGTCCGCGGGCGAGGAACGCGGCCTCGCTCGTCTCGCGTTCCAGGCCGTCGAGCAGCTGCTGCTCCTCGCCGGTGAGCCCGTCGAGGACGACGGCGAGGTCCGGGTCCGCGTGGACCTGGCTGCTGCCCTCCTGGCGCCACAGCACGTGGGTGCCTGGTCGTAGTCGCATGTGCCCTCCCACCCCGAGGATGGCAGCGGGCCGAGCGGTGCCGCGCGGGTGCACCGGCGTCCTGTGGACAGCCGCGCCTGTGGACGGGGACGGGCCGCGCAGCCGAGCTGTCGGTGGCCCGCCGTAGATTGGTGGCATGTCGGAGATCGAGGTCAGGCGCAGCCGCCGGCGCACGCGGACGGTCCAGGCCTTCCGCGAGAACGGGCGCACCGTCGTCGCCATCCCGGACCGCTTCACCGCGGCCGAGGAGGCGGAGTGGGTGGCGCGGATGGTCGAGCGGCTCGAGCGCACGGGTCGCCGCCGTCGGCCGTCGGACGCGCAGCTCGCCACCCGCGCCGAGCAGCTGTCCGCGCGCTACCTCGAGGGCCGGGCCCGCCCGCAGTCCGTCGCGTGGGTGGGCAACCAGACCACGCGCTGGGGCTCGTGCACGCCGGGCACCGGGACCATCCGGATCTCCGACCAGGTCAAGGGGATGCCCCCGTGGGTGCTGGACTACGTGCTCGTCCACGAGCTCGCCCACCTGCTCGTCGGCGGCCACGGGCCCGACTTCTGGGCCTGGGTCGAGCGCTACCCCCAGACCGAGCGGGCCCGCGGCTTCCTCGACGGCGTCGCCTTCGCCCGCCGGCTCGAGGGCCGGGAGGCCCCCGAGCCCGGCGGGACGGAGGACTAGCGGGGGTCGTTCTCGCTGTCGTCCCCGTCGGGACGGTTCTCGTCGGCGTCCTCGGCCTGGGCGGCGTCCGTGCCCTCGGCCTGCTCCGCCTCGGCGAAGATGCTCGCGAGGGCGGCGTCGACGTCCTCGTCCGCGCTCGCGGCGGCGTCGCGGGCGGCGACGAATCCCTTCGGGTCGTCGAGCTCCTCGGCGGTCGGCATGAGGTCGGGGTGGGACCACAGGGCGTCACGCGCCTCGACGCCGCGCTGCTCGGCCAGGTGTGTCCACAGCGCCGCAGCCTCACGCAGCCGCCGCGGCCGCAGCTCGAGGCCGACGAGCGAGGCGAAGGTCTGCTCGGCCGGACCGCCGGCGGCCCGTCGGCGGCGGACCATCTCGCGCAGGGGGACGGTGTGCGGGAGGTGCGGGGCCACGGCCTGGCCGGCCACGACCTCCACCCAGCCCTCGACGAGCGCCAGCGCCGTCTCGAGCCGGACCAGCGCCGCGCGCTGCGCGTCGCTCTGCTCCAGGGCGAAGACGCCGCCGGAGAAGGCCTCGCGCAGCGACTCGGGGTCGCTCGGGTCCAGGCCGCGGACGGCCTCCTCGATGGCCCCGGTGTCGATGGAGATCTCCCGGGCGTAGGCCTCGACAGTGCCCAGGAGGTGGGCGCGCAGCCACGGCACGTGCGCGAAGAGCCGCGCGTGGGCGACCTCCCTGACGGCGAGGAAGAGGCGCACCTCCTCCGCGGGCGCGTCCAGGCCCTCGGCGAAGGCGTCGACGTTGGCAGGGACGAGGGCGGCGTCGTGGCCCTCGACGAGCGGGAGGCCGGTGTCGGACGCGCCGAAGGCCTCCCCGGCGAGCGTGCCCACGGCCTGGCCCACCTGCATCCCGAAGACGGCGCCGCCGAGCTGGCGGATCATGCCGCCGCCCGCGCCCGCGCCCAGGCCGGCCGCGAGCGGGTGGCCGCCGAGCTCCCGGGTCTGCTCCTCCAGGACCCGCTCGAGCGCGCGGGCCACGGAGGGGGCGATGGGCTCGGCGAGCGTCTTCCACGTCGGCAGCGTCTCGCGGGCCCAGTCCGAGCGGGACCACGCCCGCGTGGCACCCCCGCTGGGGCCCAGCTCGGTGACGGCGTCCAGCCAGAGGTCGGCCACGCGCAGCGCCTCGGTGGCGTCGGCCGCCTGGGCGGCGGTGACGGTGACGTCACCGGTCTGGCGGACCACCTGGGTGGCGACGTCACCGGCGAGCGCCCAGTTGACGGGGTCGCTGCCGCCGGCGGCGAGGATGTGCTGCATCTGGCCGAGCATCATCGCGAGCTGGTTGCGGTCCTGGGGGAGGCCGGCTGCGTTGGCCATGGCCTCCGGGTCGAGGCCGGCGGCGCGCATCGCGGCCATGGCCTCGTCGGCGGCCTGCGGCCCGAGCATGGAGCGCAGCAGCGCCTCCCAGCTCTCCTCACCGGCGGGGTCCTGGCTCATTCGACAGCTCCGATCCTTCGGGGGGCACCACGGTAACCCCGCGGCCGGGCGGGTCAGAGCACGGCCGGAGCGGTTTCGCCGAGGGCGTGACGACGCCGGACGGTTCGGCCTGCCGCCCGCCCGGGGTGATGATGTGGCGGTGCGCCTGCGACCCGACCACCCTGCGGTGACCGACGACGACCGGCCGCTGCTCACCCCTCGGACGGTGACCGCGGCCGTCGCCGGTGCGGTGACCTTCGTCCTCGCCCTGGCGATGCTCGTCATCACCCCGCCCTACGCGATCCAGAGTCCCGGACCCACGGTCGACACCCTCGGGGACGCGCCCGGCACCGACGTCCCGCTCCTCACCGTCGAGGGCACCGAGACCTACCCGACCGACGGGGAGCTGCTGCTCACCACCGTCTCCACGCGCGGCGGACCGGGCTTCCCGGCCACGGCGGCCCAGGTCATCGGCGGCTGGCTCTCGGGGACGACGACGGTCATGCCTCGGGAGGCCGCCTTCGACCCCGAGCAGACCCGGGAGGAGGTCGAGCAGGAGTCGACCTTGCAGATGAGCTCCTCCCAGACCAACGCCACGGTCGCGGCACTCACCGAGCTCGGCTACGACGTGCCCACCGAGCTGCGCGTCGCCGGCACCAGCCCCCACGGCCCCACGACGGGGCTGCTCGAGGAGGGCGACACGCTCGTGAGCATCGCCGCCGGCGCGGAGCCCACCGAGCTCACCTCCTTCGCCGTGCTCAGCGACGTCCTCGCCGACACCCCGCCCGGGTCGACCGTCACCCTCGGCGTCGAGCGCGCGGGCGAGGAGACGCCGGTGGAGGTCGTCACCGCCGACGACGGCGACGGCGGCAGCCTCCTCGGGGTGATGATCTCCCCGGAGGTCGACCTGCCCGTCGACGTCGGCTTCGCCATCGAGAACATCGGTGGCCCGAGCGCCGGGCTCATGCTCACGCTCGGGATCGTCGACATGCTCACCCCCGGCCCGCTCACCGGCGGCGCCGTCGTCGCCGGCACCGGCACGGTCGACCTCGCCGGTGACGTCGGCCCGATCGGCGGCATCGCCCAGAAGCTGGCCGGTGCCGAGCGCGACGGCGCCGAGTGGTTCCTGGCGCCGGTGGAGAACTGCGACGAGGTCACCGGCGCGGTGCCGGACGGGCTGGAGGTCGTCGCCGTCGACACCGTCTCCGACGCCGTCGCGGCACTCGAGGCCGTGACGGCGGGACGCACCGGGGACCTCGAGCGCTGCCCGGCTCCCTGAGCCGTTAGGCGAAGGTCGCGCGCAGCGCCTCGACGAGCCCGGGCACGGCGTCCGGGGAGCCGCCCACGGCGTCGTCGGAGTCGTGCGCACGCGAGCGCAGCGCGCACCAGGACTCCCCGGTGCGCAGCACCCCCGCGACGATCCGCACGTCCTGCCGGTCGGGGTGCGCCTCGAGGTAGGTGACGGCCGCGTCGGGGTCGCGCGGCATGTCCGTCTCCGCCTCCGGCGGCACGACGATGCGCTCGACGACGATCGCGGCGCCGTCGACCTCCTCGGGCCAGCCGAGCTGGGCGAGGAGCTCCTCGAGGGTGTCGGCCTGCGGCAGGCCGTCCTGCTCGATGGAGAGCAGGTGCTCGGGGTCCAGGCGCGCCGACTCCTCCGCGCCCTCGGGCAGCTCGGCGGCGAGCGCGGGGTTGACCGCCAGCGCCGACGCCGTGCGCACGAGGGAGAACACGAGGACGGGGGAGTCCCAGCCGAGGGAGCCGACGTGGCGCTCGATGTCGCGGACCGCCTCGGCGAGGGCGCGCTGGCGGGGGCTGGGTTCGGTGGGGGAAGCCGTCATGGGCCCATGATCGCGCACCTCGGCAGGGGGAGGCGAGCGGCGTGTGTGGGAACCTAGAGGGTGGGCGGCGCGTTGACCCGGCAGGGGCGACCCACGCCGCCTCCCGACAGCTCCACGACCGAAGGTGCCACCACGTGACGACCTCTTCCGTCCCACGACCACCGCGGCCTGCGGCAGGCCGACGACGCGGCGCACTCGTGCCCACTCTCGTCGTCCTCGCGGTCCTCGCGGCGATCCTCATGATCACCGCCCAGTTCTGGACGGAGGTGCTGTGGTTCTCGCACCTGGACTTCGAGGAGGTCCTGTGGCGGGAGTGGATCACCCGTGCGGTGCTCTTCGCCATCGGCTTCCTCGTCATGGGCGTGTCCGTCTGGCTCGGCCTGCGCCTGGCCTACCGCTCGCGTCCCATCTACGCGCCGGTCACCCCTGAGCAGCAGAACCTCGACCGCTACCGCGAGAGCGTGGAGCCGCTGCGCCGCCTGGTGATGATCGGCGCCCCGATCGTGCTCGGCATCTTCTCGGGCATCTCCGCGAGCGGGAACTGGCGCTCGGTGCTCATGTGGCTCAACCGTGAGCCCTTCGGCACCACCGACCCCGAGTTCAACATCGACGTCGGCTTCTTCGTCTTCACCCTGCCGGTGCTGCGCACGCTCGTCTCCTTCCTCATGACGGTCGTCCTCATCACGCTGGTCGCCTCGCTCGTCACGCACTACCTCTACGGCGGCATCCAGCTCGCCGGCCGTCCCCAGCGGGTGACGCGCGCGGCACGGATCCAGCTGTCGGTCATGGCGGCCGTCTTCGTCCTCCTCATCGGGGCGAACTACTGGCTGGACCGCTACTCGCTGCTCGTCGGCCAGAACGACCGCTTCGCCGGTGCGTCCTACGCCGACATCAACGCCAACCTGCCGGGCCGCGAGATCCTCGCCGTCATCGCGGTCATCATCGCGATCCTCTTCATCGTCGCCGCGTTCCGCGGGAGCTGGCTGCTGCCGGCCGCGGGCGTCGGCGTCATGATCGTCTCCGGCGTCGTCATCGGCGGGATCTACCCCGCTGTCGTCCAGCGCTTCCAGGTGACGCCCAACGCCGTCGAGGCGGAGTCGCCGTTCATCCAGCGCAACATCGACGCGACGCTCGTCGCGTACGGCCTGGACGACGTCGAGACCCAGACCTACGACGCCGTCACCCAGGCGGAGGCCGGCCAGCTGCGCAACGACTCCGAGTCCACGGCCAGCATCCGGCTCCTCGACCCGAACATCGTCAGCCCCACCTTCCGCCAGCTCCAGCAGAACCGGCAGTACTACGACTTCGCCCCGACGCTGGCCGTGGACCGCTACGACATCGACGGCGAGAAGCGCGACACCGTCATCGCGATCCGTGAGCTCAACCAGGACGGCCTGGGCAACGACCAGCGCACCTGGGTCAACGACCACACCGTCTACACCCACGGCTTCGGCGCGGTCGCCGCGTACGGCAACACCGTCGCCGGGGACGGCCAGCCGGCCTTCTTCGAGTACGGGATCCCGAGCGTCGGTGAGCTCGGCGAGTACGAGGAGCGGGTCTACTTCGGGCAGAACACCCCGAGCTACTCGATCGTCGGCGCCCCCGAGGGCACCGAGCCGTGGGAGCTGGACTACCCGAACGACGACGCCGACCAGGGCCAGGTCAACACCACCTACGAGGGGAACGGCGGGCCGAGCCTGGGCAGCTTCTGGAACCAGCTGCTCTACGCGATCCGCATGGGCTCGGAGCAGATCCTGTTCTCCGACCGCGTGAACGCCGAGTCGCAGATCCTCTACGACCGCGACCCGCACGAGCGCGTCCAGAAGGTGGCGCCCTACCTCACCCTCGACGCGCGCGCCTACCCCGCGATCGTCGACATGGACGACGACGAGTCCACCCCCAAGGACCTCGTGTGGATCGTCGACGGCTACACGACGACGAACGAGTACCCCTACTCGGCGCGTGAGTCCCTCGAGGACGCGACGACCGACGCCCTGACCGACGAGCTCGGTGGCGTCGTCGTCGGCCCCGCGCCGGAGGAGGTCAACTACATCCGCAACTCCGTCAAGGCGGTCGTCAACGCCTACGACGGCGAGGTGACGCTCTACGAGTGGGACGAGGAGGACCCGATCCTCCAGACCTGGCAGAACGTCTTCCCCGACCACATCTCCCCGCGGGCGGACATCAGCGGCGACCTCATGAGCCACCTGCGTTACCCCGAGGACCTCTTCAAGGTCCAGCGCGAGCTGCTCAGCCGCTACCACGTGACGGACGCGGCCTCCTTCTACTCCGGTGGAAACTTCTGGAACATCCCGAACGACCCCACCGCGGCCGAGGGCGTGCCGCAGCCGCCGTACTACCTGACGATGCAGATGCCGGGACAGGACACCGCGGAGTTCTCGCTCACCTCGAGCTTCATCCCGGGTGGGCAGACCGACCGAAACATCCTCACCGGCTTCCTCGCGGTGGACTCGGAGACCGGCAACACGGCGGGCGAGGTGAGAGAGGGCTTCGGACAGCTGCGGCTCCTCGAGCTGCCCTCGGACGTCACGGTGCCCGGCCCGGGCCAGGTGCAGAACACCTTCAACTCCAACCCGACGATCTCCACCGAGCTCAACCTGCTCCAGCAGGGTGGTTCGCAGGTGCTGCACGGCAACCTCCTCACCGTCCCGGTGGGCGGTGGCCTGCTCTACGTGCAGCCGGTCTACGTCCAGGCCTCGGCCGGTACGCAGTACCCGCTCCTGCAGTACGTGCTCGTCGCCTTCGGTGACGAGATCGGCTTCGCGCCGACGCTCACCGAGGCGCTCGACCAGGTCTTCGGCGGTGACTCGGGTGCCGAGGGCGGGGACGCCGACGTCGTCGACGAGACGCCCGAGGGCGAGGCACCCGAGGGGGAGACCCCCGAGGGCACGACCGAGGTCGACGCCGCGGCGCAGGAGCGCCTCACCCAGGCGCTGGCCGACGCGAACGAGGCCCTCCAGGACGGCCAGGCGGCCCTCACCGAGGGCGACTGGACGACCTACGGCGAGGCGCAGTCCCGCCTCCAGGCCGCGCTCGCGGAGGCGGCCGAGGCCCAGCAGGAGCTCGACGCCGCCGCGGCGGGCGAGGTCCCCGCGCCGGAGGACGGCGCGACCCCGCCGGCCGACGGTGAGGGCGAGGCGCCCGCCGACGGCACACCGCCCGAGGGCGGCGACGACGGCGGAGGCTGACTCGGCCCGGCGGTCCGGCGGGTGGTGAGTCACCTCACTGCCCGCCGGATTGCCACCGGGGGTCACCGCCGCGTAAGGTGGTGACTACCGACGCGGGGTGGAGCAGTTCGGTAGCTCGCCGGGCTCATAACCCGGAGGTCGCAGGTTCAAATCCTGCCCCCGCTACCAGGTCAGGCCCGGGAATCCACGGATTCCCGGGCCTGAGGCGTATAGAGATTTGATCCACCCTCCACAAACCCTCCACTTTGACCTCTCCGTCGAGGTCGGGCCGGGTCTGCCGTGCGGTCGGCGCCGGTCGCTGCCGGGGTGTCACGGCTGCCACGGCGCGTCCCGCGCACCTGGCAGGCATGGGAACCTCAACGACACGGTTGGACGGGCTGGACCCGCTCCTGGACGTCCAGGAGCTCGCCGAGTACCTCGGCGTGCCTGTCCGGACGATCTACGACTGGCGCCAGACCGGGCACGGTCCGCGCGGCTTCCGGGTCGGCCGGCACCTGAAGTTCGCCGTCTCCGACGTCGCGGCGTGGGTCGATGCCCAGCGCAACGGCACACACGGCCACGATCGCTCGGCGGGGTGAGCTGAGGTGGCACGGCCGCGCACGCCGATCGGCACGTTCGGCGACATCGAGTTCACCGCCCTGGCCAACGGCGTGGTGCGCGCTCGGGTGCGCGTCAGGGACCTCGACGGTCGGCTCCGCCGGGTCGAGGCGCGCGCCACGACGCGCAAGGCGGCGGAGCACCGCCTGAAGGAGAGGCTCTCCCGCCGGGCCGACTACGCCATCGGGACCGGCGAGCTGACTCCCGACGCCTCCTTCGGGCGCCTCGTCGACCTCTGGCTGGAGGACCTCGACCTGGAGGGCAAGCTCGCGCCGAGCACCAGGGCGCTCTACGAACGCAACATGCGGCAGCTGGTGATGCCCGCCTTCGAGAACTACACGCTGCGTGAGATCAGCGTCGCCAAGGTCGACAGGTTCATCAAGGCTCTGGCGACCACCCGGAGCTACAGCATGGCCAAGCAGGCGCGCACCGTCCTCAGCCTCGCCCTCGGCCTGGCGGTCCGTTACGACGCGCTCCGGGAGAACCCGGTGCGGGACACGGCCCGGCTGCGGAAGCCGCCGACCCGGGCGATGGCCCTGACCCTGGAGCAGGTCGACGCGATCCGGGCCGCGGTGCGGGGCTGGCGCCGAGAGCCCGGGATGCCAGGACCGCCACCGGACGGCCAGCTCGACCAGATCATCGAGGTCATGCTCGGCACCTCGGCCCGGATCGGTGAGGTGCTGGCGATCCGCAAGTGCGACGTCGACCTCACCGTCTCACCCGCCACCGTCCGGCTCAGCGGGACGATCGTCTCCCCGACGGGTAGGCCGACGCATCGGCAGCCGCACCCCAAGACCGCGAAGTCGGCCCGAACCGTCGCGGTGCCGTCCTTCACCGCTGAGGTGCTGCGCCAGCGGCTCGCCGCGATCACCGACGAGGACGCGGAGCACCTGATCTTCTTCAGCCGCAACCACACGCCGCTGACGACCAACAACGTGCGCCGGCGCCTGCGCGCCATCCTGGACGAGGCCGGCATCGCGGGCGTCACGCCGCACTCGTTCCGTCGGACCGTCGCGACGGTCATCGACCGGGCAGGCGGTGCAGACCTCGCGGCGGAGATGCTCGGCCACACCTCGTCCCAGATCACCAGGGAACACTACATCGAGCCCGACGAGAAGGTGAACCCGGTGACCGCCGAGATCCTCGAGTCACTCGCTCCTCGTGACAGCAGCAACGACGAGAAGTGACGTTGAACGCCGGTGGTGGGGACTCCTCACCACCGCTTCTCTCTCCCCCCCCCCCTGAGGTCGGCGTCTGCACCGAAGGGAGTCGTCTGCCCGCCGGCGCGTCCGCGGTGGTGATGACTCATCACCACCGCTCTCTTCCCCCGAAGCGCGCTCGTCGAACCCGGGGCGCAGGCCGACTTCGGCCTGCTCACCGTCCACGAGTGGCGATCGCTCGATCCATGTGGCCAGTCTCGCGGGGGTGCGTTACCGAGAACGTACGGGGTGCCTGACCCCGTATGCATCCCGTACGCACCCCGTACGCACCCTGACGAGGAGCGTCAGCCCAGGTCATGGTGCGTACGGGGAGAAGGTCGCCGCGTGTCGGGTGACTGGTGTCAGACACCCCGCCCGCGACCGGCGGCGAACCGTCGATCAGTCGCCCACGCGGTGCTTCCGGTACCCCGGTAACCACTCCTGGCCGGTGGCCGTGTCGTCGCGCCAATTGTGCGGCACGAAGCTCGGCGCGCGCCTCAGGATGCTCGCGCTGGGGCGAGCGTCACCGGCCCTTCGACGCGAGCTCAGCTGAGAGGAGGCGGTATGTCTCGTCTGCGTCGACCAGTTCGACTTTGCCCGCGAGGATGTCGTTGATTCGAGAGCCGACCTCATCGCGCCAGGCGACCTCGACCCCCGCCGGATCCGTGGCGGCGTCCTGATCCACGCTGAGCCGAAGCATGCGAGCAAGCTTCAAGGCGCTGATCATGGGGGAGCGAGTAGCCCGCCTCGATGTACGCCTTCAGCTTCGGGGTCATGGATCGCGATGGTATTGCGGCGCACCGACGTCGGCCAGGATTGTGGCTCACGGTGACAGTGCAGTCCTCTCCCGCACGCTCGTCCATGCCCCGAATCATGTGCCCGAGCAGCCCCCGTTCGACTACCAGGTGCGCCCTCGGCGCCAGAGGGCACCAACGCGTAGCCCGATGCGGAGCGGGACCGCGGACTCGTCGTCGAGAATCACGCCGCCCTGCGAGCGGGTCGCGCTCTTGCTGAGGTACCTGAGGAACGAGCTTGGCAGGGGCCGAGTTGTGGTCCTCACACCTCTGGCACCAGAGGCCGTTGCTGTTACGTCCGTACGGAAGGAGGTGCGTGATGGAGGAGCTGTCAGACATCCAGATCGACCCGGGAGTTTGTCCGCGTTGCGGTGCGCCGGTCCCGCGACAACGAGTGGGGCGCCCCGCTACGTGGTGCTCGCAGTCGTGCCGGCGCGCGGCATACGAGGAGAGGCGTGCGGCCGCAGGTGGTGCGAGCGCGGTGCGTGTCGTCGACCGGGTGACCACGCAGACGGTCGAGAACGAGCATGGGATCGAGGACTGCGTCGGGCGGGTGCTCGCGTCACCGGTGGCGTGCACGGTACTGCTCGAGGCGCTGGTAGAGCACCTCATTGACGAGCAGAAAATGTGGGACCCGAAATGGGCGCGGACCGTCGGCGTCGCGGTACGCGTCGGCGGCACGCTGGCGTTCGCGCGGACGCGCACTCGATGAGCGTGCGGTCCTGTCATGGTCTTCACCGGAGTCCGCGAGTGCGGCAGGAACGAAGTGCGCGCTGCCGATGAACTCGGCGCCGCAGATCGAAGACCGCAGCCTTCCAGCGTCATCAGTGTCCGCGGCAGGATCCCTTCTCGGGGACGTACGGGCGGGAAGCCGGAGGCCGATGTCGCCCTGCCGGCGGCCGGAGCGCCGCTGCAGGACGTTCCTGACGCCGTCGGTGTGACCTCGGACGGAGTGGCCGCCGGGCCGCCCGTCGATGTCGACGGCGCGCTCCGGGTTGACGGAGTCGCCTGGACGCAGCAGCGTCGAAGGTCTCTCGACGCGCAGTGACTCGGGCGCGACGTTGGCAAGGAAGCGGGCCTCGTGAAGTCCCGTGACTCCGGGACGTCCCGGCCACGGCGTGGGAGTCCCCCGCACGCAGGCCCTTGAGGACGGTGGTCGCGGTGACGGCGAGGATGGCGGCGCCGACGCCGGTCCGTGCTCGACCGCACCGACTTCCTAGACAGTCCGGCGAACATCGACGTTCTCACTAGGGAGCGCGGGCGACAACGAGAACGTGGTCGGCCAGGCGACGTCCCTCGGTCATGTGTGGGGGTGGGGGTCTCGCGAGAGCCGCGACGCCGAGGTCCTGAACGGCGCACGCCCGCTCCGACCAGAACGCGGAAGGGTAGGAGTACAGGTCGCCCCCGAAGACTGGCCTGCAGAGCCGCGCCCGGCGGGGTTGCGCCACCGGAGTGCAGCGGGCATCGCTGTCCACACCGCGCACTCACGGTTGCGCGCTGGAGCACACGAGTAATCGCGCCGGCCCGCACCTTGTGCATTCTCTCACCTGGGCGTGAACCGGGGGCGTGCGAGGAAGCTGGACGCCACGGAAGTCGCCGTCTTTCGACGACAACGCCAACAGTGCTGCGTCTCGCCTGGGTCCGTAGCCCGCTGTTGGTAGCGCAATGAGTATGACTCATCGGGACGAGTTGATCTTCCTGGCCGCGAGGCGGAGCCACGGCAGGTCATCGGCGGAGCTACCGCCGGCGATACGCCATCGCATCTGGAACCAGCAACATAGGCTGTGCATGTGATCCAGCACATATTCCGATTCCGCATCGGTAGCCAGGCGGCCTCAGCATATCCGGCTCCAGCCGACCAAGCTCCCGACGCCGCGGACACCGACTCCTGGGTCGACTATGACGTCACTTGCACGCGTCATGACAGTATTTTCAAGATTCTGAAAGCGATCGGCGAAATTCGCGACGGCGAGGCGTGGGGGCCGATCATCGCCGGCCGAGGGTCCCCTGCCATAATGCTGAAGCCCGTCCAATCAGAGACTGCGTCGATTATTCTTGATGGCAATGCCACGATAGAAGACTTGAGACACTACTTCGGCCCCTGGCTCGACGACCCGAGCGTCAGGTTCGAGCTCGAGTCGCTCGACGGCGTCGGGAACGGTGCAGGGCCCAGCGGTCTGTGGGACATTCTCGCCTCGGCACTCGAGCTGGCTCGCTTCGGACTGGAGTTTTACGGGGCCGTGGGGTTCGTACAACAAGTAGGCCGACACCTTCAACGCAGGCGAGTCTCGCCCGCTCGCACGGAGGCACAGAAGTGGGTGCAGTTCGGCACGCTCTCGAGACGCCTCAGGAGATACCTGCATGGCCGAGACAAATGGGATACCGACCATCTTCACCGGGTTCTCGGGCTCGAGCCGTTCCAGCTCGGCAAACTCTTGCGCCAATGCGGCTTTGAAACAACACCAGATCGCCCTGATCGTTGGACGAAAACGATAGGAAGTTGACGAAGGCCGCACTCCTGTGCGGATTTCGGGAACGCTCGTCGATCGCAGCACTGACGATTATCTAACACCGCCAGTGCCGCCTGGTGAGGCAACCTGACCCTTCGACGGACAATCATGGCGTCGAGACACTGTCCACCGTGGGCTACCTGGACATCGGTGCGAGTTCGACAGTACGTCGACGACCTGCAGCGTCGATGCGCTGGTCGGTCAACTAGTGAGGGACGCGTCGATGAACGCGATGAGGTCGGCAAGCGCGTCCGCCTTGTTCGTCTCGTTGAAGATTTCGTGCCGTGCGGCCAGGTACGTCTTCAACCCGGTCCGTGGCCCATGGATTACCTCGAGGCTCGCTTGGCCAGGATCGATCGGGACGAACTCGTTCTCTTCGCCGTGGAGGTGAAGTAGCAGGAGGTCGCCGACCGAGCCGCCGGCGGTGATGTGCCGCGCACTAGGAGTCGGCAGGAGTTCGCATGCTCTCGCAGTGCCGGAGCGGTCGGCTCGATGTCAGACCTCGATGCGACGCTGAGATTGATGCTGAGAGGAGGTGATCCGCATGGCCAAGCCGTCGAAGTCAGCACTGTCGAAGGCGGGTAAGACGCTCGCGTCTAGCGCCTCGAGTAAGTCGGCGAAGAGCAAGGCCGCGTCGACTCTCGGTAAGGGGTGACCGTTCGGCCCCGGCACCAGCGGGCGGTAGCGCTTCGGTGTCGGGGCCGCACCACGCCCGGTCGCGCGTGAGTCCACTCATGCCGCGAAGCCCGCGCACGTCCCGGTTTGGGAACCCGTCGAGGGCCCCGGCATCAGGCATCTGCCTCCTCGGACCAGACGCTAGCCAAGATCTGCGGGGGATCAGCCACCGGTCGCGCGACATCAAGGACGGTCTTGCGCCGGCGAAACCTTGCAAACGAGTGCCTACAGGGCGCCTTTGACGTCTCGCTCCGGGCTCGCTAGGCCTGTCTCTCACTCGTTGAGGGAGCGGTACCGGTGACCTGTGTGTAGGTCTCCTGATCGCTCAATTTGCGGATCAGGAACTTAACCCACGCTTCGGTATAGACGTACTGCTCGAACGCGGCGTTCCAGCGGCAGAAGTCAGCACGCGTGGCGGCTGGATCGCTCGCCCCGCCTGGAGGTCGCACCCGGAAGTGGCGCCAGCACTGCGTGTGGGTGTGCATGGTGAATGGTCGCGCGAGGGTCGCGGCCACCTGTTCGACCACCTGACCTGGAAGTAGGCTTCCGAGGTCGACGACCGGGACCTGCTTCTCCTTGATTATGCTGCGGACCTGGTCCACGACGGCATTCTGCTCGTCGGTCAGGTCGCTCGCGTTGACGTAGGTCATCGCTGCGTCGGCTTCTGTCTTCGGGCCCTTGTGTGGGATGAGGTATATGCGGAAGTCGAACGCCTGGTTCTGAGCTACGTCCGGTTCGATTGAAGCGTCGAAGTCTTGGATCCATTCAAGCACTGCGACCGGCACTTGGCTACGGACTCGCTTCACCGCGGAGACGGCGTCCTGGGTGATGGAGGAGACGAAGAGCGGGAACCGCAACTCGTCTGCCAGGGCTTCGTCAGCGCCGAACCACTCGATCAGCGTCTCCTCGAAATTCAACAGATGCGCTTGGGTCCGACCTGCAACGAGTGTGGCGATGTTGTTCTCATGCCGGTGCTCCACCCGGTTGCGGAGCCCGGCGAAGAACTCGATGTTGATCCGCCGCGGGTCGTTGTCAGGGAACAGATCGCGACGCAGCTGTCTAGCAGCCTTGTACTGCCAGTCCCCGTCCTCGCTTCGTACGCGTCGACCTCGCTTATCACGCACGTACAGGTCGCCGCCGGTCCGCTCTGTGTGGGACTGCATTAACTTCAACCACGCTAGCGCCATGTGCACGATGAACGCTTCCAATTGGCGTTCGTTGCCCTGGCGGTTGTATAGGTCTACGGCCAGCCGCGCCTCATTCTTGGCCGCTTGCAGGGTGTGCCACCAACGTGGGCGGGGCGGCATTCGGACTCCCTCTCGCTCGGCTCTATCCCACTGGTGTTGCAACGTCAGCGGTCAGCAAGAGCCTACGAGTTCCTGGCTGTGGTCGCGGTCGTTATCGCGTTGTGCGCGTTACCGCCGACGACGGGCCAGCACGATCGGCGGCTGGCTCATCGCCGCAGACGGGGCCCGCCGTCGTCTGGTCGTTAGCCGGAGACCCGGCACGGGGGAATGCCGGGGTGGCGGCCGTGCTCCCCGTAGATCGCGCAGAAATCATGCTACGGACACTCGCGGCTGCCTGGGACGGGTAGCACGCATCGGCTCTCGGCAACCTGGCGTCACTTCGCACTGCCTCGAGCGCTCTGGCGCGTGGACAGTCTCAGATCGAGTGTCCGATGAGGAGTTGGCCGCCGGCTCGCCGTCGATTCGCCTGAGAATGTCGGAGGGTGAGTGCACAATGGCCTTCGAAGGAAGGTGATGCTCGATGTTCGACAAGTTGGAAACCGAGTGCCCGTCATGTAATGGCAAGGTGCGCTTTACACTCGACGACGTTGCCAGACAACGGACAGTCCGCTGCTCGCGAGGGCACAGCGTGAAACTTGAGGACGAAGGTGGCGGTGCTCGCCAAGCATCGAAGGCTCTCAGTGATCTGGAGAAGACCCTGAAGAAGTTCGGTGGGTAATGACCTCATCCAAGGGAAGTTCCAAGAGGCTGCGTGTTAGAGGCAGCAGCCTCGCCCCAGCGGCTGTCAGGAAAGGTTTGCGATGGACGATGAACTCCTGGGTGAACCCCGCCATGTGCTACTAAATTTGGACGAGGTCTACGCAGTCTTTTTCCTACCTCTGCCCGATCCCTTGGCGCTCGCTGACAAACAAGAGATTCCGACTTACGGTGCCATCGACGTCCCTACCTCGCAGAGCATCATAGATAGCGGCGTCGCCTTCGTAACGAAGCCATTGGAAGCACGAGGCAGGGCTGAGATCGCTCCCATCGACGTGCAAGCTATCGAGAAGTGGTTTCACTACTGCACGTTTCTCAGTTCACTGATGGTCCGCCATGTCGAGACAGACGTGTGGGCTAGAACCGCGTTCGACGCGGCCAACATCGTCATGCGAGCAAACTTTCTCCACGACGAAGCACCACTCTCAACGCTCGATCAGGCCGGCGTCACTTGGTCCGAGGCGCCCCGACCTCCTCGAGAGCAAGGCGTCGGCCAAGTCACGATCATCGAAGCGGTCGTCCCGCTGCGGATCGTCGGAGAAGTACCAGTGTTACCCCACCCTGTGCTCGATATTTCCGAGCGCCAACTGCAGACGGCGGAGTGGCCATACACCGCTGAGCTACCGAAGGATCTCGCACCCCGACTGAGCATGGCCCTCGAGTACGCAGTCTCAGATATCCATGCTTTTCAGCGGTCGTATCATGCCGTCACTGGCGACCCGATCACCCTCTTGACGCGTGAACGATTGCCCACGTTTGTGCCACTCATCCTGCGCAAGCACGGACCTAATGACGACGGCCCAGGTGCCTGGGCCCATGGCATCGTCCAAGCGAACGACAATTTCCGCGCGATCATCACGCCACCGACGCTGTCGGATGACCAACTTGCGGACGTTGCCCGTGCGCGGCCTCGAATCGCCGGATCTGCTCCGTTCGTGGCATCCCTGGATATCTATCGCGAAGCCAAAGTCGCGCTGCACCGCCACGGTGACACTCGGATCGCAGCGATCCTGTGTGGCGTAACGTCTGAGTCGCTTCTGGACGAGCTCCTCCTGCACATGATCTGGGAGGAAGGTGCCTATCCTGAGGATGTAGCCGGAAGTTGGCCTGATTCCCTGAAGTCGCGGGTGAAGCGTGAGTACGCATCGCGCCTCGGTGGGCAATGGGATCTCCGCGCGCCGAACCAGGTGACCAGGTGGCATGACGACGTGGCGCAGCTCCGGCACCGAGTCGTCCACGGCACCTATGTCCCGACCCGTGGTGAGGCGACCCTTGCACTGTCACGGCTCGACGAGCTCCTGGCGTTCCTCGTCGACCGCCTGCTGAACAAGCGCAACCTGAGCAAATATCCGCGAACCGCGTGGATGCTGGCCGGCGCCCGAACCTTCGAAGAACGGAAAGTACGGTCGCCAGAGTTGGTCGCGCTCATGGCGGATCCGAGCCAGCCGAACTGGGACGAGACTTTTGTGCGATGGCGTGAAACGGTGACCCGCCGCCGCCGCGACAAGGAGCATCCGCGCGTCCCCGATCCCGCCGCTGCCTTCCTGTACGCCGTACGGCATCCGAACGGCATGCTCACGTGGTGCCTTCATGATCGTGCCCAGCACCTCGCTGCACGCGTCACCGTGGATGAGAGCATGCTCCCATCTGACAAGTTCGTTGACTTGCGGTCGAAACTCGACGAGTTGAGTCAGATAGACCCGCAGAAGGCGGTTTCCTTCGGCTTGGATCGCGATGCAGGGCCCTCCGTGGAGATCGCAGGTCCTTGGGTGGAGGAGTACCACTTGGTGCCGTTGAGTGGCGTGATGGTCAACCAGAACGACTTAGACTCAGGGCCGCGTGCCAGCACGGGTAGCGGTTCGGCACCTTAAGACCGGACGCCGGCGGGGTCGGCCAGGAGCGGATCCCCGCCATGAGTGGTGCCCTTCGGGCGCCAGAGTGGGCGATCCGACGACCCGCGCAGCGACGGGAAAGCGTGGCGGCGTCTGCTGGGCAATGTGCGGAAGTCTTCGTCCCGACGTTTGTCACCGTCGCGGTGCCCCAGCCCTGCCCATCCGCGCGACTCGGCTTCGGCGCCTCGGCGCGGTAGCCCCCTCCCCGCCTTCAACGTCGCCGGTGGACCTCGCGATTCGGCCGCCCTCCATTTACCCTCCACATTGAGCCGTCACAGCCCGTCATCGATCGGCTAGAGTCCGAGGTGCCAGCGAGGAGATTTCCTCGACAACACAAGCGAATCCGCTCTTTCCCGAGCCGATCGGCGGTAGCCGGAAGGCCCTCGATTCGTTCCGGATCATTCACCACCGAGGCCTCTGCGCCTCTACGCTCACTTCTTGTGCACCTCCGAGCCCCGCTGTCCATGCTGACGTCCAGCGACGTGCCACGGTGGCTGTCGATCCCCCTTGCCGGTTCTTGGGCAGAACTGGCCGCTGGTGTGGGGGCCCTCTTCGCGATCGTCGTGGCTGTGTGGCTCGCCGTCGCCGAGCTTCGACGCGGCCGGCGTGAACGTGAGGAGATCATCAAGCGTGAAAGCTACGCTCGCGCGCGAAGGATCGTCGCTTGGGTTGAGGCGGCAACCTCCTTCGAAGCGGGTCAACCCGCAGGGTTTCGACAGAGTTACTTTATTTTCAATGGATCCGGCGGACCGATCTACGACGTAGCCGTATTCGACAAGGAGAAGCAGGTTGTCGGCCTGAGCGTTCTGCCCCCAGCTGAGCACCCCCAAGAAGTGCTAATGGAGGAGCTGCCTCCACCACGGATGCGCTGGGCTCACGCAGTACTGAGAATCGGCTTCACCGATGCCGACAGAAACCGGTGGGAGACTTCCGAGCACGGAACCACGGTCGCGATACCGGTGGTGAACTGAGCAGCCGCCCCTCCGAGGGGCCTGGCTTTGGCCGCTAGATGGCGGGGTTCTTTCGCCGCTCAGTGGCGGCCCACGCTCTCGGTCACAACGCAGGCGCGGCACTGGTCGACGTTCCGTAGGCCGACCGACTTTCGGGAGCGTTAGGGCGCTGGCGACCAAAGAGCCGTGGAAGGCGCGTAACGATGCGGCGTCAGCGGTCTGAATCGACTCCGAAGCGAAGTCCAGTGATGCCAGGCTGGCCACATGCGGACCATCACCCGGAGCGCCCGAGCATCGTGGGTGGCATTGGCTGCAGCGACAATCGCGTTCGCGGGGTGTTCTTCGTCTTCGACGCCTCCCGAGGCGGATCCCGAGTCGCCAGCGGTCTCTTACACGCGAACGAGCCGCTGGGGCGAGGGCGACACCGCACTTCTCGGGGGCATCGTCGCATTGGAGAACGGCTGCTTCACGGTGGTCGATGATGCTGGCTAGGTCATCGTGCCGGTCTTCCCAACCGAGTTCACCTGGGACGACGAAGCTGGCGAGCTCTCCGGATTCGGCCATACGTTCTCCGCGGGCGACTCCGTGTCCCTGGGGGGGGCTACCACCAGACGCTGCCCTCATCGAGCGCTGAGCACATTCCAAGTGGCTGCCGAGGTGATCAGTACTTCACGGTGTGCTCGGCTTGAACCGGGCGCTCAGCACAGCGCCGGCTAGGGTCTCGCGACCTCAGATCGTGGCATCGGGGAGATCTCAACGCGCTCGCCATTCTCGGACCGAGGCCGGTCTCACGACCGCTTCTGTCCGAGTGTCCGGTAGGAAGATCCGCTCCGGGGGATAGCGCTTGACGCAACTACGTCGAGCACCGACTTAGGCTCGCAGAGAGGCGTCGGACGTCGGGTACGAACTCTCCGACACCACCGCGGTCAGCGGGGCCTTACCGGCGGACTTACGTGAGGAGTGTGAGCGCTGGGCGCGGCTCAGCTGAGAGCCCGGACCTTGCTGGCTCAGGCCAGGCAGGGAAGTCGGTTTGATCGCCACCGAAGGCCAGGACAGTCTGTGCGGCCAAGTCGCACACGGCTTGGATGAATCCCTCGGCACCCATCAGCCGCATTGAGTGACCTCCGTCCGCCAGGGGCCACAAAGCTCCAGAGGCGTTAGAGACCGTTCGCGGATCTTGTCCATGACTGAGAAGGTCGCGGAGGTTCTTCATGTCGGCCAGGTAGGCACTCAGTGACTGCGTCCCCTCGAATGCCATCCATCTGGATCGGTTGCCCAATCCAGCGCTCGGCGTCCTCGTACGCACGCCCCAGTTGTTGGCGAAGAGTGTGACGCCCTGCTGTTGACCGGCATGGCGGAGCTTATCCGGGTTCAGCGGCAACGTACGCGGGGAGGCTGGGTCTCTGAGTACGTCGTTGAAAAATGCCTCGAGCGCTGCGTACGACATGGAAAAGACCGCCCAGCGTAGCGCGTACTGCTTGGCTGAGTTTCCGAGCCTGCGCCCGTCCAGACCGCTCAACTGATCGATGTCGCGATGAAGAGTCACGAGCAGGGTTGGATTGTCGAGTCCAGCGGCGAGCGAGGTCGCCGCATCGACGACGTCCGGGAGGCGAGGGTGCTTCGGCATAAACGCACGGTATCAAGCGTCTCGGCTGCGCTTCGCATCTTTCCGGGTTCCCGATGCGGGCAGCCCGACGATCATGGGTACGTGACCTCAGAACCTCACCCCCTTCTCCGTCTCCGAGACGCGTGAAGACGGCGGAAAATGGCTAGAAGGAAAGCGAGGACGACTACGCGAACTACGTGATTCTCGCGCGTACCGTGAAACGGCTGGGCCCCACCATCCCGCTGCCACTGAAGCGCCTCAACTGGCGCCGTGCCCTCACCGCTGGACGTCCCGAGTGGTGTAGGACCCATGCGCCGGTCATTTAGGAACACGCCCGCGACCAGCGACCCGCCGATACCAAGAGCAATCGATGCCACCACCTGCCAGTGCTGCCACCTGTTCAGAATCTCGAAGTCCACTATCCGCACAGTAGGTGCGACCGGTCGGCTGCTTTCCCAGGCAAGAGTGTCGACCTCCGAAAGTCCGGGCCGCGCAACCTCGATGTGCGATCGTCCTTCGAGTACGGGGCCGGTAACGACGTTGCGTCGGGCCGTCACGCGAAGCCACGAGCCAGACAGTCCCTCGACCGCTTCGAACACCCCTGCGGCGCTCGAGGGAAGTCCAGGAATGGCTCCGATCAGGGGCCATGTCATCCCAGACCGCGGACCTGACCACCATCCCACCGTCGTTGGCCGCCTCACGTTACCCTCTGGGCGTCCTGACACTTCCACGGGAGATCCGCCGAACCCCGCCGAAGTGTCCTCAAGCGTCTCGGCCCAGCACGGCGACGGCCGGTCGATGTTGATCTCGACCGCCTGCACACCGCCGAGCGCTACCGGAGCTCCCGGCCAGCCAAGCGCGAGACTCGGTATATCGCGCACCGCAGGAATGGACTCGGTGGGCCCGGTTGCACGCAAATCGCGTAGACGTGCATCGCCACCTATCAGGAGCAAGCCTTCGAATGGCTCACCGTCCGTTGCGCATACAACGACAGAGTACGTCAATAGTTCAGCCTCGAGACCGCGATAATCCGAGTGGGCCTGCAAGAGGATTTGATGTTTGGACTCGGGTAGTCCGTCTTCTTCCTGAACCAATTCAATCCAGCCATTGAAGGCGGTGGGCTCCGGATGAGCGTTGAGGGTCACCGAAACGAGGTAGAAGGAAAGGGCGCATATCAGGCCAACGGCCACAGCGACGATTCTCATGTACATGCCATACCACACGCCGCTCCGACCTTGTCCCTGAACCGCGGTTGTGGACGACAACGGCTGCGCCGTGACAAGGACTCGATCCGACGCCGATCGAGCCACCAGCCGCTAAGCGCCGTCTATCCCCGCGAGCGGATCGTCCAGCGGGGCGGACCGGCAGTGCTGGCGGTTACACCGGACGCGCTCGACGCACGCTCTGCGCGCGACGCCCGCGCGTCCATCGCGAGCACGAGAGCTGCTCTCTCGACTCATGGTAGTACTGCGGTAGCATTGCGGTATGAAGCTCAGTGTCAGCCTGCCGGAGGAGGATGTGGCGATCCTTGACGAGTACGCCCGTACCGCCGGCCTGCCCTCGAGGTCTGCAGCGGTGCAACACGCAGTGCGAATGCTTCGCTTGCCCGCTTTGGAGCAGGACTACGAAGCCGCGTGGCAGGAGTGGGAAGCCTCGGGTGATCAGGCGGCATGGGACTCGAGCGCGGCCGACGGGATCGCTGATGTTGCGCGGTGAGATCCGGCTCGTCGATCTGGAACCCGTTCGCGGGAGCGAGGCCAACAGTCGTCGTCCTGCCGTGATCGTCAGCAATGACCGAGCGAACGCGACCGCGGCGCGGCTCGGCCGCGGAGTGGTCACCGTGGTGCCGGTGACCAGCAACACCGACCGGATCTTCCCCTTTCAAACCCTCCTGCCCGCAGCCGCGACCGGCCTCCGGCAGGACTCCAAGGCCCAGGCCGAGCAAGTCCGCTCCATCGCAGTCGAGCGCCTCGGCGCCGTCCTCGGACGAGCCTCCGCCGACGTCATGGCCCACCTCGACGACGCACTTCGCCTCCACCTGCAGCTGTAAGCACCGCACGGCAAAAGTGGCGCTGGCCTGGATCCTGGGGACGCTGGCAGTCGGCGAGATCGCTGGAGTGCCAGCGTTCGAGCCGCCCTCCATTTACCCTCCACATTGAGCCGTCACAGCCCGTCACAGACCGGGTAGAGTCGGAGGTGTCAGCGAGGAGACTTCCTCGACAACACAAGCGAATCCGCTGTTTCCCGCGCCGATCGGCGGTAGCCGGAACGCCCTTGATTCGTTCCGGAGGTCGCAGGTTCAAATCCTGCCCCCGCTACCAGGAGAAGGCCCGGACCATCAGGTCCGGGCCTTCTGCGTTCCCCAGGCGCTGGGCACCGGCAGGTCAGGCGGTGCCGCTCCAGGTGAGCAGGAGCAGGCAGACGTCGTCGTGGCCCTCGCCGGCCGGGAGCATCCGCTCGGTCACCGTGCGCACCGCCGCGTCCGGCTCGAGCGCCCGGCTCTGCGCGCCCACGGCGACGAGCTCGTCGAGCCGGGTGGGCAGCGGGCGGTCGCGCCGCTCCACGAGCCCGTCGGTGTACAGGAGCAGCCGGTCGCCGGGCACGAGGTCCACGGACGCCTCCGGGCGCTCGCTGCCGGGAGCGTTGAGCCCGAGGGGCGTGGAGCGCCCGTCCCACACGAGCCGGGGCGTGCCCTCGCGCTCGAGGAGCAGCGGCGGCAGGTGGCCGGCGCAGGCGAAGCGGAAGCGCCCCGTGAGGAGGTCGAGCTCGCCGTAGAGGACGGTGGCGGACGTGGAGTCCGGGACGCGCTGGACGAAGGTGTCCAGGGCGCCGAGCACCCGGGCGGGGCCGACGCCGGGACCGGCGAGCGCCCGGACGGCGCTGCGCAGCTGTCCCATCGCGATGGCGGCGTCCAGCCCGCGGCCCACGACGTCGCCGATGGCGACCCCCAGGACGTGGTCGTCGAGGTGGAAGGCGTCGTGCCAGTCCCCGCCCACCTCGAGGGACTCCACGCCCGGGCGGTACGCCGTCGTCACGTCGACGCGCTCGTCCTGGGGCAGGGGTGCGGTGAGGAGCGCCTGCTGGAGCTGGTGGGCGATCGCGGCGCTGCGGTCGAAGAGACCGGCCCGGTCCAGGGCGGCGCCTGCCTGCTGCCCGACGGCGGTGAGCACGGCGAGGTCCGGCGGCTCGGCGCCCGCGCCGTCGTCGGGCTGGAGGGACAGCACCCCGTGCAGGCCCGCCTGCCCGTGGAGCGGGACGAGGACCCGGCCGTCGGCGACGACCGCGGCGCGCGGCCACGAGCGCACGGGCAGGGGGCCGGTGCTGCCGGCCTCCTCACCCGTGGCCGAGTGGGGGACCAGCCGGCCCGCGGGGTCGGTGAGCCAGCACGTCGCAGCCCGCGCGCCGAGGGAGGGGGTGGTGCGCAGCAGGGCGGCGGACACCCCCTCCCGGCCGACGGCGGCCGAGAGGGCGGCGGTGACGTCCTGGAGCACCTGCGTGCGCTCGGCGGCGGACTCGGCGTCCTTGCGCGCGGCCAGCAGCTCGCGCTCGTAGCGGGAGCGGTCCCGCGCGCTGGAGACGGAGACCCGCACGCGGCCGTCCGGGCCCACGACGGCGGTCATGAGCACGGGGACGCGGCCGCCCGTGCCGCGCAGCTCGAGCCCCACCTCGTCGGCCCGGCCCTCGACGTGCAGCAGCGGGGACAGGTGGGTCTCCCAGTAGATCCGCCCGCCCACCGAGAGGAGCTGGCTCAGGCGTACCCGCCCGAGGACCTCGGCGGCGGGCCGCCCGACCCACTGGAGGAAGGTCGCGTTGGCGTCGAGGACCGTGCCGTCGTCGGCCAGGAGGAGCAGGCCGCACGGCGCCTCGTCCCAGGCGGCGGCGCGGTCGTTCACGCCGGCAGGTACGCCTTCATCGCCGCGACGAGCTGGTCCGGGGCGCTGAGGTTGGGGCAGTGGCCCACGGCGTCGAGGACGGCGAAGTCGCTGTGGGGGAGGTGGTCGCGGACGTACTCGCCCACCTCCATGGGCGCGATGACGTCCTCGCGGCACTGGACGACGAGCGCGGGGGTGGTGACCTCCGGCAGGTCCGCGCGGTTGTCGGAGAGGAAGGTCGTGCGGGCGAAGCGGCGCGCGAGGGTGGGGTCGGTGCGGCAGAAGCTCGCCGTGAGCTCCTCACCGAGCTCGGGGCGGTCGGGCACGCCCATGATGACCGGGGCGATGTGGGCCGACCAGCCGAGGTAGTTGTCGTCCATCGTCTCGAGGAGCTCGTCGATCTCCTCCTGGCTGAAGCCGCCGCGGTAGTCGCCGTCGTCGATGTAGCGGGGGCTGGGGCCCACGAGGACGAGCCGGTCGACGAGCTCGGGCCGCTCGCGAGCGGCGAGGAGGCCGATCATCGCGCTCACGGAGTGGCCGACGAGGACGACGGGCCCGGCGTCGAGCGCCTCGATGATCTCGACGACGTCCTGCGCGTAGCCCTCGAGGCGGGCGTGGCGGGCGGCGTCGTAGGCGGACGCGTCGGAGCCCCCGGCGCCGACGTGGTCGAAGAGCACCACCCGGTGCGTCGCCTCGAAGTGAGGGACGACGAGGCGCCACATCTGCTGGTCGCAGCCGAAGCCGTGCGCCAGCACCATGGTGGGGCCGTCTACCGTGCCGCTCACCCGGACGTTGTTCCGCTCGAGGACATCCACGAGGGCGACATTACGGTATGGCGGCGCGCCCCGGATCAGACCGGGGCGGGCAGCGGGAAGGACCGGTCTGCGAAGAAGATGCTCCGGGCCGCGCGCTGCCCCGGCGGGGTGCGCAGGGCCGCGAAGGCCGCCTCCATGGCACCCGGGGAACGCACGAGGCCCATGGCGCGTCGCATCGCCACCCGCCCGCGGAACCGGCGGCGCAGCGCGGCACCATCGTAGGAGCGCAGGGCCCCGGCGTCGTCGCTCGTCAGGGCGTCGTCGAGGGCGTCCGCGGCGTGCTCGGACAGGCGCAGGCACGGGTCCAGGCCGCCGGCCGTCAGTGGGGACACGGCCCCGGCGGCGTCCCCGACGAGCAGCCCGCGCGGGGAGCTGATGCGTCGCAGCAGCCCGCCCACCGGGATGGGACCGCCGCGGCGCTCGACGGCGGCCGGGCGGGACGGCAGGCCGGGTGCCACGGCCGCGAGGTCCCGCATCGCACGCCACACGCCGTCGGGGTAGCGGGCGCCGTAGCCGGCGGTGCCGAGGTGGACGTGCTCGCCGTCGTCGACGACCCAGCCGAGGTAGCCCGGGGCGAGCCGGGGGTGCAGGACGCAGTGGAAGGCCGGCACCTCGGTGCCCGCGCTCGGGAACACCTCCTCCGCGCCGACGAGGAGCCGCTCGTTGCGGTCCAGGTGCAGGTCGCGGGCCACCCGGGAGCGGGCGCCGTCGGCCCCGACGACGAACCGCGGGCGGACCACGGACGGTGCGCCGTCGCTGCCCACGAACTGCACCGCGCCGTCGGCGTACCCGGCGTATCGGGTGCCGAGGAGCACGCGGGCACCGGCCGCGCGCGCCCGGTCGGTGAAGGCCGCGTAGAGCCCGGGCATGTCCCCGACGCGGAACTCGTCGCGGTCGCTGTCCAGGACGACGGGCCGGCGCAGGCTCGGCGGGTAGAGCGCCACCCGCCGGATCGGCGGCCCGAGGCGGTCCTCGGGGAGCGCGAAGTCGTCCAGGGTGCGGCGCACGAAGATGCCGGTGGTGCGCACTGACCGGCCGAGGTCGGTGCGCTTGTCGACGACACTCACGGCGTGCCCGCGGCCGGCGAGCAGCGCGGCGACGTGCAGCCCCGCCAGCCCCGCACCGACGACGAGGACGTCGGTGTCCCACCCGGCGCTCACGGTGCCGGCGTCCCGTCCGGCGCCCAGCGCAGCAGGTCGCCCGGCTGGCAGTCGAGCGCCTCGCACAGCGCCTCGAGGGTGGTGAAGCGGACGGCCTTGGCGCGGCCGTTCTTGAGCACCGCGAGGTTCGCGGGTGTGATGCCCACCCGCTCGGCGAGCGTCCCGACCGACATCTTCCGGCGGGCGAGCATGACGTCGATGTCGACGACGATGGGCACCTAGATCACCTCGTCGAGCTCGGAGCGCAGGTGCTCGGCACGAGCGGCGGTCTCGACGGCCTGGACGAGCAGCGTCCGCATGACGTAGACGACGAGCGCCACGCCGGCGACGACGAGCGCGATGCCGCAGATGAACCCGACGACGCCGGGCGCGACCTCGTCCCCTGGCGTCGTGCGATTGGCGACGGCGAAGGTCACCGCGACGGCGAGGACGAGCACCGACGCCGCCGCGATGGCGCCGATGACGACGTCGACGTAGCGGAACGCGCCCGTGGAGAAGACGGTGCCACGGCGCACCATCCCCAGCAGGCGCAGGATGCACACGGCGATGACCTGGAGGCACACGACCCCGAGGAAGAGGCTGGCGGCGAAGGTCACCCGGGGGGCGGTGGCCAGGCCGTCGAGATCGATCCACAGCAGCGGCAGCAGGACCGCCTGGACGACGACGGACCCGAGCAGCGCGATCGCGATGACGAGCTGGAGCACGCGGATGACGTACCTGCCCATGGAAGCCTCCTTGAATCGAACGACGATCGGAATCTATCGACACTCGATAGGTGCTGGCAAGGGGGCGAGTAAATACGTTGCCCGAGCGGCCACGGCGACGCAGGCTGTGCGGGTCCCCGCGGACTGCCCCGCGCGAGAGGGACGGACGAGAGGACCAGCGATGACAGACCTGCGGAGCGCCCCGCCAGCGCGCTGACGCCCCCACGGGCGCGGCGCGACGTCCCGCCGCCCCGGAAGGTCCTCACCGTGCCCCACCCCTCGTCCTCCGTCGTCCTCCACGACCTCTCCTTCTCCTGGCCCGACGGCACCCCTGCCCTGGAGGGCGTCAGCGGCGCCTTCGGCCGCGGGAGCACCGGGCTCGTCGGCGCCAACGGTGCCGGCAAGTCGACCCTGCTCCGGCTGGTCGCCGGTGACCTCGTCCCCACCGGGGGCACGCTCTCCGTGCGGGGCGTCGTCGACCACCTCCCGCAGCGGCTCACCGCCGTCCCGGGCACCGCCCTCGCCGACCTCCTCGGGGTCGCGACCGCCCTCCGCGCGCTGCGGGCGATCGAGGCCGGCTCCACCGACCCCGCCGACTTCGACGCCGTCGGGACCGACTGGGACGTCGAGGAGCGCGCCGCCGCCGCGCTCGCGGCCCTCGGCCTGCCCGTCGACCTGGACCGCCCGGTCACCGCGCTGTCCGGCGGGGAGGCCGTCCTCGCGGCGCTCGTGGGCGTGCGGCTGCGCGGGGCGGACGTCGCCCTCCTCGACGAGCCGACGAACAACCTCGACGGCGACGCCCGCGAGCGGGTCTACGACGTCGTGCGGGGGTGGCGCGGCACGCTCGTCGTCGTCAGCCACGACCTTGCCCTGCTCGACCTCATGGACGCCACCGCCGAGCTGCGGGCCGGTGAGCTCGTCACCTTCGGCGGCCCCCACAGCGCGTACCGCGAGTGGCTCGCCACCCAGCAGGAGGCGGCCCGCCAGGCGCTGCGCACGGCCGAGCAGACCCTGCGCCGGGAGCAGCGGGAACGCGAGCGGGCGGAGGAGCGGATGGCACACAGCCAGCGGCAGGGCCGCAAGGACCGCGCCGACGGCAAGTACCCGCCGATCGTCCTGGGGGCGCGGCGCAACGCCGCCGAGCGGTCCCAGGGCGAGCGTCGGACCGCGGTCGACGCGCGCCTCGCCACCGCGCGCGCCGCCGTCGACCTCGCTGGGAGCGCCGTCCGCGACGACGACGCCGTGCGCGTCGACCTGCCCGACCCGCACGTGCCCCGTGGGCGCCGGCTGGCGGTGCTGCCGAGCAGCGACGGGCGCGACGTCGTCCTCCAGGGGCCCGAGCGGGTCGCCCTCGTGGGGGCGAACGGCGTCGGCAAGACGACGCTCCTGCGCGCGCTCCTGCCCACGGTGTCGGTCCGCGTCGGCTGCCTGCCCCAGCGCGCGGAGCTCGACGACGGCGCCACCGTCCTCGAGACCGTGCGCGCCGCCTCGCCCCACCTCGCCCCCGGGGAGGTGCGCAACCGGCTCGCGCGGCTCCTCGTGCGCGGGGACATGGTCGACCGCGCCGTCGCCACGCTCTCCGGCGGTGAGCGCTTCCGCGTCGCGCTCGCCCGCGTCCTGCTCACCGACCCGCCGCCCGAGCTGCTCGTCCTCGACGAGCCGACGAACGACCTCGACATCCCCACCGTCGACCAGCTCGTCGCCGCCCTGGGCGCCTACCGGGGCGCGCTGCTCGTCGTCAGCCACGACGACGCCTTCCTCCAGCGGCTGGGTCTGGACGGCGTCGTCCGGCTCACGGCCGGCGGCCGCCTCGACCGGGTGGCCTGACCGGCGCCGCCCTCGCCTACGGGCGGGCGCGGAGGTCCCGGACGAGGACCCACCCGAGGACGGCCAGGCCGGCGACGGCGAGGACGACGAGCCACGGGACGGGGGCGGCGCCGTCGAGCACGAGCGCGAGGACGACGGCCACCTGCGCGACCGCCTGGACGGCGAGGAACCCGGGCAGCGCGTCGCGCAGGACGGCCACCTCCACGCGCCCGCGCCAGGACACCGCGTCGGTGAGGGCGCCGACGCGCAGGGTGGCGTGGCTGAGCACGGCGAGCAGCACCAGGGCCCACCACGGTCCGGGGGTGAGCGCGAGCATGGCGACCAGGACGGCGACCGTGATCGCGAGCAGCGCGGCGTGCGGGCGCACCGCCACGGCGACGCCGAGCGCCGCCGCCACGGCCAGCTCCGTCGGGCTGCCGGCGACGACCGCGCCGGCGCCGGCGACGAGCGCGAGCAGCGCCGCGCGCAGCACGAGGGCGGGCACGGCCGGGCCGGTGCGCAGCGCCGTCCGTGGGCGGCGGGGCGCGCGCGGGCGGCCGACGGTGAGCGAGCCGTCGGGCCGGGGGAGGGCGGCGCGCACGCGTTCGAGCAGCCGCTGCAGCGGGCTCATCGCGGCGCCCCGTGGCGACGGCGGGCGAGGGTGGCGAGCTCGGCCCGCCCGCCGCTGGGCGGTGGACCGTCCGCCGCCCAGCGCACGACCTCCACGCCGCCGCGCCGCAGGGTGGTCAGCCGGTCCTCGCGCTGCAGCGAGACCATCCGGTAGGCCATGAGGAGCCGCACCGACATCTCCGCCCCGCGCACCGGGGGCAGCACGTCGACGGCGACCACCCGGTGGCCGGCGTGCCGCCACGTGAGCGCCATCGTCGCCGCCTCGTCGTCGAGGAAGGTCGACAGGACGACGACGAGCGCACCGGAGGGCACCTGCGGCGCGCGCACGCGGGGGCGGGGCGTGCCCTCGGGAGCCGACAGCGCCAGGCGCCGCACGACCCGCTCGAGGTGCCGGCGCCCGCCGCCGGGGCGCACGGGCCGCCGTCGCAGCCCGAGGTCCTCCAGGCCCACGCGGTCGCCCTGGCCGAGGTAGGCCCGCGCGAGGGACGCCGCGGCCTCGCGGGCGATGTCGAGGGAGGTGACGTCGCTCGTGAGCACCTCGCGGCCGCCGGCCCACGTCGCGACGTCCGGTCCGACGTCGTCGCGGGAGTCGATGACGAGGACGACGGTCGCCTCCGCGGTCGACTGCGTGCGGCGCACGTACAGGTCCTGCAGGCGCCCGTCCTGGACGCCGCGGCGGGCGCTGGTGCGCCAGTCGATGCGGCGCAGCCGGTCGCCGGCGGTGAAGAGGTTGACATCGTGGAGCTCCTCGCCGTCCCCGAGGCGCCGGGCGGCGGGCGGGCCGACGAGCCCCTGGAGCCGGGGCGGCAGCGGCAGCCGGTCCAGCGGGCGCTGCCCGGGCAGGACGAGGACGGGGGAGGGTCCGACCGTGAGGACGTCGCCCGCGGTGACGTGCCCGCTGCCGAGCCCGACGGCGTCGAGACGGAAGAGCTGGTTCTCCCCGGTGCGCACACTCGTCGTCGCGAGCGCCACCTCACGGACCTCCCCCGGGAGGAGGCGGACGAGGCACTCGTCGGGCTCGGTGCCCGGGCTGGAGGAGCGCAGCCGGGCCGCGACGGCCCCCTCCGGGGCGCGTAGCAGCGCCGGGGCGCGCAGCTCGGCGCTCGCGGTGAGCTGCCGCGGGGCGCGCACCTGCACCTCCAGCGGCTCGCGCGGCCGGCGGGTCCAGCCCCACACCGCGGTGAGGAGCGGTGCGACGCCCAGCGCCGCGACGTCGGGGCGGCCGTCGAGCGCGCCCGCGACGAGCACCCCGGCCCCCAGGAGGAGCCCGGCGGTGAGGTGGGTGAGCGGGGCCCAGCGGGTCACCGGGTGCTGGCGGGGCCGGGGACGGAGGACAGCAGGGCGGTGACGACGCTGCTCGGCTGGGTGCCGCCCGCCCACGCCGCCGCGGTGAGGGTGAGGCGGTGCGCGAGGGCGGGCACGGCCACCGCCTTGACGTCCTCGGGGGTGACGAAGTCGCGACCGTCGAGCACGGCCAGCGCCCGTCCCACGAGGAGCAGCGCCTGGGAGCCGCGCGGGGAGGCCCCGACCTCGACGGCGCTGTGCGTGCGGGTGGCCGCGGCCAGGGCCACGCAGTAGGCGACGACGTCGGGGTCGACGGCGACGGCCTCGACGCCCGCCTGCATGGCGAGCAGCTGCTCGGGCGTGACGACCTGACGGACGTCCGCGCGCTCGCGGCGCCGGTCCAGCCGCCGGTGCAGGACGTCCGCCTCGGCCTGCGCACTGGGGTAGCCGACGGCCAGGCGCACCATGAAGCGGTCGAGCTGGGCCTCGGGCAGCGGGTAGGTCCCCTCGTACTCGACGGGGTTGGACGTGGCCATGACGTGGAAGGGCTCGGGCAGCGGGAAGCTCGTCCCCTCGACCGACACCTGGCGCTCGGCCATGGCCTCGAGCAGCGCGGACTGCGTCTTGGGCGCGGTCCGGTTGATCTCGTCGGCGAGGAAGAGCCCGGTGAAGACCGGGCCGGGGCGGAAGGTGAAGCCCGCCGTCGCCGGGTCGTACACGTAGGAGCCGGTGATGTCCGCGGGCAGGAGGTCCGGCGTGCACTGCAGCCGCCGGAAGTCCAGGCCCAGCGCGGTCGCCAGGGACCGTGCCGCCAGCGTCTTGCCCAGCCCCGGGACGTCCTCGAAGAGCACGTGCCCGCCGGCGAGGACCGCCGCCAGTGCCAGCCGCAGCGGCTGCGCCATGCCGACGACGGCGGTGCCGACCTCGCGCAGCACGTCACCACCGAGGGTGGCGACCTCGGCGACGTGCAGCGCGGCGGGGGAGAGGGTGGGCTGGTCAGTCACGGGGGCTCCGGTTCTCGAGGGCGGTGAGGCAGGCGTCCAGCGCCCGCACGGGCTGGGGCGTGGTGGCGCGCAGCGTGCGCCAGGCGCGCTCGCCGAGGTGGGTGCGCACGGCGTCGTCGTCGGTGGGGTCGATGCCGGCGAGGGCGAGGCGGCCGGCGGCGACCTCCCGCAGCTGGCGCAGGCCGCGCTCGCCGACGCGCCCATCACGGTCGGTGAGCGACCAGGACAGCTGGGAGACCTCGTGGCGGTGGCCGCCGCGCTGCTCGGCGGGCAGCTGGGGCAGGACGTGGTCGCGGCCCAGGTCCCGGTGGCCGACGACGGCAGCGACGACGGCGGTGGCCGCGGCGGCGAGGGCGATGTTGACGCCGTCGAAGCCGATGCTCCACATGGCGACGGCGACGGCGGCGACCGCGAGGACGGCGGCCGCGGCCCGTCCCCGGGTCACCGCGGCTCCCACGAGGCGGCGAGGCGCTCGAGGCAGCGGCCGGCCTCGGCGACGTCCTCGGCGGTGAGGACGGCGTGCGGGGCGAAGCGGGCGCGGTGGTAGAGGCGCAGGAGGCCGCGGGTGGCGTCCGGGTCGGCGCGCGTGGCGTCCAGGACGGCGGTGGTGAGCTCGGTGGGGGTGTCCGAGGGGGCGCGCGCCACGCCCGAGCTCGCGGCGGCGGCCTCGAGCTCGAGCCAGGCGGCGATCACGGCGTCGTCGGGCTCCCGGCGCGAGGCGAGCACCGCGCGGGCGGCGGCCACGCCGCGGCGCAGCGCCGGCAGGTCCGGCTCGGCCTCGACGGCGGTGGGCGCGACGGCGGTCCCCGGGGCTGGGTCGTAGGGCGCGCCGGTGGTGCCCCGCGCGAGCGTCGCCCGGCGCAGCAGCGCCCGCAGCAGGAGGGCGAGGAGGAGGAGGCCGACCGCCGCGAGGATGAGCGTGACGGGGACGCCCCGCTCGGTCGGCTCCGGCGGCGGCTCCTCCGGGGCCTCCTCCGCCGGCGGGGTCGTCGTCTGCTCGACGGGGACGGGGCCCAGCTGCACCTCGCGCGGCGCGACGTGCCACGGCCCGGCGAGGGCCGCACCGGCGACGACGGCGAGCGCGACGAGCGCCGCGAGGAGCGGCAGGAGCAGCGGGCGATCCGTCCCGGGGGCACGGCGCCGCGCCGTCGCCTGCCGCCCGTCCATGACCTCACCGTATCGGCCGAGGTCCCCTACCGTGGGGACATGGAGCGACGCGTGCGCAGGGGCCGCCTCACCTTCGACGTCCGTGACGAGGGCAGCGGACCACCGGTGCTGCTCCTCCACGGCTTCCCGCAGGACTCGACGAGCTGGCGGCACGTCGTGCCACGGCTCCACGCGGCCGGGCTGCGGACGATCACGATGGACCAGCGCGGCTACTCGCCGGGCGCCCGACCGGCGGCGCGGGCGGCGTACCGGCTGGAGTTCCTCGTCGCGGACGCCGTCGCGGTGCTCGACGCCGCCGGCGTGGACCGCGCGCACGTCGTCGGCCACGACTGGGGCGGCGGGGCCGCGTGGATGGCCGGGTCGCGGCACCCGGACCGGGTCTCGTCGCTGACGGTCGTCTCGACCCCGCACCCGGCGGCGCTGACGGCGGCGCTGCTGCGCTCGGACCAGGCGCTGCGCTCCTCCTACATGGCCTTCTTCCAGCTGCCGGGCCTGCCCGAGCGCGTCCTGCGCAGCCGCGTGGAGCGGATCCTCGTCTCGGCGGGGCTGCCGCCGGAGCAGGCCAGGCACTACCAGGAGCGGATGCGCGAGCCGGGGGCGGCGCGCGGCGCGCTCAACTGGTACCGCGGCGTGCCGCTGAGCCGGGAGGGTGCGGGGCGCGTCGGGGTGCCCACGACGTACGTGTGGGGCGAGGCGGACCCCTACCTCGGCCGCCGGGCCGCCGAGCTCACCCGGGACTTCGTGTACGGCGCCTACGAGTTCGTCCCGCTGCCCGGTGGGCACTGGCTGCCGGAGCTGAGCCCCGACGCGGTCGCCGACGCCGTCGTCCGGAGGGTCGGCTCCGCGTCCTGACCTGGCCGGACGTCCCCGTGCGAGGGGGCACCTGCCGGGGTGTACTGGGTGGCGTCCGTGCCACCGACGCCCGGAGGGTGCCGTGAGAGTCAAGGGTCGCGTCGTCGTCGTCACGGGTGCGTCCAGCGGGATCGGACGCGCCACGGCGCTGCGCTTCGCGCGCGAGGGCGCGGACGTCGTCGTCGCGGCGCGCCGCGCGCAGGCGCTGGAGACCGTCGCCGAGGAGTGCCGCCGTCACGGCGTGCGCGCGCTGCCGGTCGTCACCGACGTGACCGACGCGGCCGCCGTCGACCGGCTCGCCCAGCAGGCCGTCACCTCCTTCGGCCGGATCGACGTGTGGGTCAACCTCGCCTCGGTGACCGTCTTCGGGCCGCTGCTCGCCACGCCGATGGAGGACGTCCGGCGCGTGCTCGAGGTCAACGTCATGGGCTACGTCCACGGGGCGCGCGCAGCGCTGGAGCAGATGCGCCGGCAGGGCAGCGGCGTGCTCGTCAACGTCTCCTCCGTGGTGGGAGAGGTCGCCCAGCCCTACACGCCCGCGTACTCGATGGCCAAGGCCGCGGTCCGCGCGCTGTCGGTGAGCCTGCGCTCGGAGCTGTGGCTCGACGGCGCCCGCGACATCCACGTCGTCACCGTCCTGCCGGCGACGTACGACACGCCCTTCTTCCAGCAGGCCGCCAACTACAGCGGCCGCCGGGCGCAGCCCATCCCCCCGCTCTACGCCCCGCAACGCGCCGCGCGAGGCGTGGTGGACGCCGTGCGCCGGCCGCGGCGGGAGGTCACCGTCGGGCTGGGGGGCAAGCTCATGCGCGCCCAGCACCGCGGCGCGCCCGCGCTGACCGAGACGATGATGGCCGTCCTCGTCGACCGCACCCACCTCTCGCCGACGCACGGTGCCCCGCCCACGAGCGGCAACCTCTACGAGCCCTCCTCGGACGAGCGCCTCGCCCGGGTGACAGGAGGCTGGGGCGGGCGACGGCGCACGGCCGTGCGCCAGCTCGCCGGGGCCGGTGCGCTCGTCGGTGGAGGGCTGGCGCTGCGCCGGCTGCGGCGCTGACGCATCGACCGGCCACTGTCAGACATCCGAGGAGGACCCTGAATGACCCAGTCCCCGACCGTTTCCGCACCCGACGCCGCCCGTGCGCTGCTCAACGTGCTGGTTCCCATGGTCGCGGGCGGCGCGATCGCGCGCCGCCCGCGCGTCATGGGCATGGCCCAGCGCCTCGACCTCGACAGCCGCGCGGTACGGGAGATGCAGCGGCTGCGCGACCGCTACGGGCCCGGGCCCGTCCAGGTGCTGCCGGGCCGGGGCATGGCGCTGCTCCTCGACCCGGGTGATGTGCACCGCGTGCTCAACGGCTCGCCGGCGCCCTTCAGCCCCGCGAGCCGGGAGAAGCGCGGCGCGCTGGGCCACTTCCAGCCGGAGGGGGTGCTCGTCTCCAGCCCGGAGGAGCGCACCCACCGCCGCCCCTTCAACGAGCAGGTGTTGCAGCCCGGCCGGCCGGTGCACGACCACGGTGAGCACATGGCCGCGGTGGTCGCCGAGGAGATCGAGGCGCTCCTCGGCCACGTCGACTTCGCCGGCGAGCTCACGTGGGACTCCTTCGCCGTCGCATGGTGGCGGGTCGTGCGCCGCATCGTCCTGGGTGACAGCGCGCGCGACGACGAGGAGATCACCGACGACCTCCTGCGGCTGCGCAAGGACGCGAACTGGTCCTACCTCAAGCCCCGGCGCACGGCACGGAGGCGCCGTTTCCTGCGCCGGGTCCAGGAGTACGTCGACCGCGCCGAGCCCGGCAGCCTCGCCGAGCTGACGGCCAGGACCCCCGCGCGTCCCGGCACCGAGCCCCACCAGCAGGTCCCGCAGTGGCTGTTCGCCGCGGACGCCGGTGCCTGGTCGTCCTTCCGGGCGCTCGCGCTGCTGTCCACCGCGCCCGGCGCGGCTGCCCGCGCCCGCGAGGAGCTCGACCGCTCACCGGACCTGCCCTACCTGCGTGCCAGCGTGCTGGAGTCCCTGCGCCTGTGGCCCACCACCCCGCTCATCCTGCGGGACACCACCGAGGACACCGAGTGGGCGGGCGGCACCTTGGCTGCCGGCTCCTCCGTCGTGATCTTCGCGCCCTTCTTCCACCGCGACGAGCGCAACGTGCCCGAGGCCCACCGCTTCGCCCCCGAGCTGTGGCTCCGCGAGCGCACCGACGCAGACTGGCCGCTCGTGCCCTTCAGCGGCGGGCCGGCGATGTGCCCGGGCCGCAACGTCGTCCTCCTCATGGCGAGCACGGTCCTGGGCCGGCTGCTCGCCGAGCACGACTACGTCCTCGAGGGCGCCCCGCTGTCCGCGGACCGGCCGCTGCCGGGCTCCCTCAGCCCGTTCCACCTGAGCTTCCGTCCCACCGGAACGTGAGTCCCGTCCGTCGGCAGCAGCGCTCCTCCGGCCACAGACGAGTTCCTCCCACCCGGCGCGCGGGAGATGCCCGGAGCGTGTGCCGCCGACGACGGGTGCATGTGCGCGTCAGTCACAGCTCACCTGTCGGCGAGGCTGAGCCTCAGCCGCGGCGGTAGGTGAGGATGCGGAAGCGCATGCCGTTCTCGGCGACGTGCCAGCCGCCGTCGTCGGGGTCCTGCGCGTCGACCTGCCACTCGGGGCCGATCGGCGGCGCGTAGGTGTCGCCCTCGACGGCGTGGTCGATCTCGGTGACGACGAGGAGGTCGGCGTGGTCGATGGCGGCCTCGTAAACCTGGGCGCCGCCGCAGATCCACGCGTCCTCGCCGGCGACGAGCTCGAGCGCGGCGGTGAGGCTGTCGACCACCTCGGCGCCCGGCGCCGCGAAGTCGGGGTTGCGGGTGAGGACGACGTTGCGTCGCCCGGGCAGCGGGCGGATCTTCTCCGGCAGAGACTCCCACTGCCGGCGGCCCATGACGACGGCGTCACCGGCGGTCGTGCTGCGGAAGTGGCGCAGGTCCTCGGGCAGGTGCCACGGGAGGTCGTTGTCGCGGCCGATGACGCGCTCGTGGGCCTGGGCCCAGATCATCCCGAGGGTCATACCGCCACCGGCGCCTTGATCGCGGGGTGGTGCTCGTAGCCGTGGACGACGACGTCGTCGTACGAGTACTCGAAGAGCGAGGGTGCCTTCCGCAGCTCGAGGCGGGGCAGCGCGTAGGGCTCGCGGGAGAGCTGCTCGCGGACCTGCTCGACGTGGTTGTCGTAGACGTGGCAGTCCCCGCCCGTCCACACGAAGTCACCGACCTCGAGGCCCACCTGCTGCGCGACCATGTGGGTGAGCAGGGCGTAGGACGCGATGTTGAAGGGCACGCCGAGGAACAGGTCCGCCGAGCGCTGGTAGAGCTGGAGCGAGAGGCGCCCGTCGGCCACGTAGAACTGGAAGAAGGCGTGGCAGGGGGCCAGCGCCATCGCGTCGAGGTCCGCGACGTTCCACGCGGAGACGATCATCCGGCGCGAGTCGGGGTTGGAGCGCAGGGTGTCGAGCACCTGGGAGAGCTGGTCGATGTGCCCGCCGTCCGGCGTGGGCCACGAGCGCCACTGGTAGCCGTAGATCGGGCCGAGCTCGCCGTCGTCGGCGGCCCACTCGTCCCAGATGTGCACGCCCCGCTCCTGGAGGGGGCGGGCGTTGTGCTCACCGCGCAGGAACCACAGCAGCTCCTCCACCACGCCGCGCAGGAAGACCCGCTTGGTCGTGACGAGCGGGAAGCCGGCTTGGAGGTCGAAGCGCATCTGGTGGCCGAACACGCTGCGCGTGCCGGTCCCGGTGCGGTCGGACTTCGGCGTGCCGTGCTCGAGCACGTGCCGCAGGAGGTCCTCGTAGGGGGTCGGGACGAGCGGTGTGGTCACCGCGCCATGGTAAGCCGAAGGCCGCCGTCCGGTCCGGACGGCGGCCTGTGTGCGCCACGTCAGACGGTGGCGGGCTTCTTCTCGCTCTGCTCGATGGTGCGCGGGGTGTGCGCGACCTGGATCTTGCGCGGCTTGGCCTCCTCGGCCACCGGGATCGTCAGGGTGAGCACGCCGTCGGCGTAGTCGGCGTCGATGCGGTCGACCGCGAGCCCGGTGCCCAGCGCCAGCTGGCGGGCGAAGGTGCCGGTGGGACGCTCGTGGGACAGCCACTGGACGTCCTCGCCGTCGATGCTCGTGCGCTCGGCCCGGACGGTGAGGGTGCGGTCCTCGACGTCGATGTCGATCGTCGCCGGGTCGACACCCGGCAGGTCGATCTGGGCGACGAAGGTCTCACCGCGCCGGTAGAGGTCCAGGGGCATCGCCGTGGCTGCGGGGGCCTGGCGCAGCACCGTGTTGAACACGCGGTCCATCTCGCGGAACGGGTCGGTGAAGTGAGCCATCAGGGGTACCTCCTTCTCGGTCAGGCGCCCGATCCGACCGGGCGCCGCTGACTCAATTCTGGCACTCGACGGGTGAGAGTGCCAGCACTGTTCACCGAGGGCGAAGAGTTGAGCCCGGTCGGCTCAACCTAGGCGGTGACCTGCGGGGATGCCGCGGTGACGGGCACCGGGCCGAAGGCCTCGCGGGCCCCGATGACCACCTGGGCGGCCAGCCGGCGGCCGACGAACCAGCCCACGACGGCGCCGACCCCGAAGGGTGCCAGCCGCCCGAGCATCATGGCCCCGCCCTTGGCCGCGGCCGCGCGCACGAGCCGGCGGGAGAGTCCCCTGTTGACGGCGCGGACGGTGCCGAGGGGCAGCCTGGTGAGGAGCCCACGGCCCCAGTAGAGGGTGCTGACGCCGAGCTCACCGCGCAGGGCGCGGGCGCCGTCCTCGCCGAGGAGCGACACGAGCAGCAGGGTGCGCCGGCGCGCGACGTCGTCCACGTCCACGCCGTGGACGTGGGCCACCGCGCCGACGAAGGTCGTGCTCGCGCGCAGGTAGCTACCGAGGTTGGCGGTGGTGAGGAGCGCGGCGACGCCCGTGCCGACGCCGGGCACGGCCGCGCTGAGCCCGACGGCGGCACTCAGCAGGCTCACCCGGCGCCGGTAGCGCCGCTCGAGGAGGGCGACGACGTCGGCGGGGGAGGCGCCAGGGTTGGCGGCGGCGACCTTCTCGGCGAGCGCCCGGGACCGGCCGGCCCCGCTGGCCAGAGCCTTCTCGATGCGTCGCTCGAAGGCGTTGGCGGCCGGCTCGGCCTCGCCGACGACCTCCGCGGAGGGGCGGCGGCGGCTCACGCCTGGCCCCGCAGCGGCTCGTGGGTGATGGCGACGTCGTAGGCGGCGCCGGCCTTGAGGGTGCGGCCCACGGTGCACTGGCGCCCGGAGGTGCGCTCGACCCGCTCGGCGAGCGTCGTGCGCTTGTCCTCGTCGAGCTCGGCGAGGTCGAGGAGGAGCTCGACGTCGAGGTGCCCGTAGCGGTTCTCGTCCTCCACGCCGGTGGACGAGACGCCGACGACGGCGGGGAAGTCATCACCGAGCTTGCTGCGCAGGACGTGGTCGGTGGACAGTGCGGTGCATGCCGCGAGGGCGATCTTGAGCAGCTCGCCAGGGGAGAAGACCCCCTCGGCGTCACCGCGGCCGATCCGCACCTGCGCCCCGCGGCCGTTGTAGGCGATGTACTCGGGCCCGCCCTGGCGCTCGGCCCACAGGGCGCGTGCGGGGGAGATGGTCTCCTCGGGGGTGCGGGTGGGCTCGTCCGGCGTCGTCGTGTCAGTCATGTCCCGATCGTGGCACGGCCCGCCGCGCGCCGACAGCGGCGGAGGGAAGGCCCCCGCGTGCCGAGAGCCGGATTCCTCCGGGAGCCCCCGTGTGCCGGGAGCCCCCGTGTGCCGACAGCCGGATTCCTCCGGGGGTGGAGGGCGCTGCGCGGCCGAGAAATCCAGCTGTCGGCGGTGGGGCTCGCGGGGGAGGGACGCCGGTCAGTCCACCGCGGGGTGCGGGCGGCGGCCGGGGAGCAGGGAGCCGAGCTGGGCGCGCCCGCCCGCGGGCAGCAGGGTCGCGAGGAGACGACGACGGCGGGTCACCCGCGCGCGCTGCCACTCCACCACCTGCCGCACGTCCTCGCGCATCGTCCCGAGCTCGGGGGCCTGCCCGGCGTACCGGGCCGACTCGAGCCGGTCGGTCGCCCGCCCCAGGGCCTCCCTCGTCGGGACGTCCGGCGCGATCTCGCGCGCGTAGTGGTCGCGCAGGGCCCGAGGCGTCGCAGCTGCCGGCGGCGCCACGCCGAGGTCGGCGAGGCTCTCGACGAGCACCGACCACTCGCCCTCGACCTGCTCGGCGGGGCTGCGTCCGCGGCGGGACCGCCAGCGCTGCCAGCGGCCGGCGAGGGGAACGACCGACGCGAGGGCGAGGACGGCGGCGAGACCAAGCGCCGTCCACCCGATCACCTCGGCGTGGCGCTCGAACCAGCCCTCCTCGCCACTGCCGCCCGCCCCGCCGGCGCTGTCGGGCAGCGCCGGGGCGACGGTCGGCTCCTCGGTCGAGGGCACCTCCTGCGGCGCGGGAGCCTCCTGCTGCTGGCCCTCGGTGGCGAAGGTGGGCGCCGTGCCGCTGCGCTGGCCCGGCGTGGGCTCGAAGCGCGTCCACCCGAGACCGGTGATGAAGAGCTCGGGCCACGCGTGCGCGTCGCTCGCCACGACGGTGCGGGTGCCGTCCAGCCCCCGGGAGCCGGGCAGGAACCCGATGGCGAGGCGGGCCGGGATGTCCTGCGCGCGCGCGAGCATGACCATCGCGGTGGCGAACTGCGTGCAGTAGCCCTGCTTGGTCGCCAGGAAGTGGGAGATCGGGTCGAGCGGCTGCCCGTCCGCCCCCTCGACCGGGTCGGCCAGGGTGAGGGAGTAGGTGAACTCCGGGCTGCGCAGGTAGCGCTGGATCTCCAGGGCGACGTCGATCTGGTTCGTCCGGTCCCCCGTGACCTCGGCGGCGAGCTCCTCCACCACGGTCCTCGAGGCCGGGTCGACCTCGAGCGTGTTCGGCCCGCCGTAGCCGAACATCCGCTCCACGGTCCCGTCCGGGTGCTCCACCACCGCCGTGCCGTCGCTGAGGTAGCTCTCGTACCGACCGTCCGGGTACATCGTCGCGACGGTCATCCCGTCGGGGGACATGGTGAAGATCGTGCCGTCCTCGAGGACCTCGTCGACGAGGTCGTCCGGCGGGTACCGGTCGGCCACCGGCTCGGGCGGGGCGCCGATCTCCGCCGGCAGGGTCTCGAGGCCTCCCATCTCCCGGTACTGAACCTCGTAGGTCCCGGGGGCGGCGTCGACGTGCATCGCCTCGGTGAGCGAGTCCCACGTCCACTCGACCTCACCGAGGTCGACCTCGGAGGGCGGGTACGGCATGGCGAGCTGCGGGGCGCGCATGCCGTTCTGCGTGACGGTCATCGTCCGCAGCGTCGACTCGATCCCTGACTCCGGGTAGCCCAGCGCGCTCATCGGGTTGAGTGCAGGCATCCGGTAGGGGCCGGAGGTCGCGTCGCCCACGGGCAGCCACTGGCCGTCCGCGTAGGTGAGGCTGGCGGTCACCCGCAGCGGGGGCGGGGAGCTGTCGTCGGTGCGGAAGCGGATCACCGGGGCGTTGGACCGGTCGGCGAGGTCCTGGCTGAGGTCGAGGGTGTCGGTGAAGCTCACCGTGCCAGGCGCGCCCTCGCCCGAGCGGCCGTCGACGAGGACGGTGGGCGGCAGGTGCGGCAGCATGCCGGGCAGGACGACGGCGAGGAGGAGGGCCGACAGGCCCATGACCCGCGCCGTCACGCCGAGCCGGTGGTGGTTGCCGCGGACGGCAGCGACACGGTCGACGCTCACCGCGGCGTCGGGCCGGTCCTCCCACTCCTCCAGCCGGGCGCGGCCCTGCTGGGAGAGGAGCACGAGCCAGGCAGCGGCCCCGACGAGGAAGTAGCGCGGGTCGAGCGCCTGGCCCGAGCCGGAGGCAGCGCCCGCGGAGACGAGGAGGAGCGGGATGCCGGCGAGCGCGCCCGCCCGGAACGTCACCCCGAGCGCCTCCACGACGAGCGCGAGAGCGGCGATCGAGCCGAGGACGACGAAGGTGAGGCCGGGCGTCGCGGGGGCCGGGACGGAGAAGGTCTGGATGGTGAGGACGCCCTCGCGCACGAGCGCGCTCATCGCGACGAGCGCGGACTCGTCGGCCGGCCGGTGCTGCTGCGCCCAGCCCGCCAGCCCGCCGAGGAGGGCCAGCACCTGGGCGAGGAGGACGAGCCAGGGCGGAACCCGCGCCATGCGCACGAGCGAGCCGACGACGACGACGAGCAGCAGGATCCCGAACAGCGGCCCGATCCACGGCCGGGTCGAGACGAGCTCGCCCAGCGGCCAGGACACGGCGACGAGCGCCGTCACGGCGAGGGCGGACTCCACCCACCGGCCGCGGAGCAGGGCGGCGACCCAGGGGTCGTTCACCGCAGGCCTGCCAGGTCGGCGCGCCGTCCGCGCGCGGGCGGGACGGCGGCGGCCCACACGTCCGCGACGGCGTCGCCGTCACGGACGGTCCGGGTGCGCCAGCCGGCCGCGGTGAAGATCGGCACGAGCTCGCCGTCACCCCGGGCCGACCAGCCGCGCACCTCGGGGTCGTCGGCGAAGGAGGTGGTGTCCAGGACGAGCGCGACGCCGAGGCTGCCGGGGGAGCGCACGGCCGGGACGGCGAGGACGGCCTCGGGATCGTGGTCGGCGACGACCGCGACGACGACGGCGCCGTCCGCCGTCAGCGCGTGCGCGTCGCGGACGTAGGGGGTGAGGGCGTCGGCGGTCGGCTCGACGAGCGCGAGGGACCGAAGGACCGCGAGCAGGTCGGTGCGGCCCGGCTCCCCGGCCCCCACGACGTGCACCGCGTAGCCGTCCTCGCCGAGGTGGACGGCGAGGGAGGCGACGGCGCGCACCGCCCACTCGAAGCCCTCCGCGGCGTCGCCGTACGCACCGGCCCGGGAGTCGAGGAGCAGGACGGCGCGGCGGCGGGCGGGGCGGTCCTCCTGGCGGACCATGAGCTCACCGCGGTGGGCGGTCGTGGGCCAGTGGACGCGGCGCAGGTCGTCGCCGTCGCGGTAGGCGCGGATGCTCACGTCGTCCTCGCCGTGGAGCGCGACCATGTGGGGGACCTGGCCCTCGCGGCCCAGGCCGCCGCCGTGGACCCGGTTGGGTCCCAGCGGCTCGATGCGGGGCAGCACGAGCAGGTGGCCCTCGCCGGGCAGCTGGACGCTCGCCGTCGTCATCCCGAAGGGGTCGCGTCGCTCGAGGTGCAGCGGCCCGAGCCGGTGGGCGCCGCGGGAGGGGGAGGCGACGCGGTAGCGCACGGTGTGGCGCTCGCCGGGGTCCATGCGCGGCAGCAGGAAGTGAGGGCCGGTGCCGAGCAGCGGGTCCAGCTGCTCCTCGGCCACCTGGAGCGGGCTGGGGCGGGCACCACGCCCACGCAGGACGAGCTCGACCTGCGCCGGCTGCTCGGGGGCCACGAGCGCGGGCGAGACGAGCCGCTGGAGCGCCACGGGCGGCGCCGGCCGCCACCCGGCGACGACGGCGAGCACCGGCAGCCCGGTGACGAGGACGCCGGCCCGGGTGATGTCCGGGTACCCGAGCAGCGTCCCGAGCGCGACGACGACGACCCCCAGCGCGAGGAAGACCTGCCCCCGGCCGGTGAGACGCGGGCGTCGGCTCATCGCGCCCCCACGGGGACGGGCACCTCGCCGAGGAGGTTGGCGACGACCTGCTCGGGCGTCTCGCGGGCGAGCTGGGCGTCGTTGCTGAGGATGACGCGGTGGGCGAGGACGGGGACGGCGAGCACCTGGACGTCGTCGGGCAGGACGTAGGTGCGCCCGTCGAGGGCCGCGTGGGCGCGGGCGGCGCGCACGAGGTGGAGGGCCGCGCGCGGGGAGATCCCCAGGCGCAGGCGGGGGTGGCGACGGGACGCGGTGGCGAGGTCGACGACGTACTGGAGGACGGCGGGGCTCGCGTACAGCGTGCGTACCACGGCGACGAGGCGGGCGACGGTGAGGGCGTCGGTGACCGGCTGGAGGGCGGCGAGGGGGTCGGTGCGCGAGTGCGCGCCGATCATGTCGAGCTCGGCGGCCGGGTCGGGGTAGCCCATCTCGATGCGCGCCATGAAGCGGTCGCGCTGCGCCTCGGGCAGCGGGTAGGTGCCCTCCATCTCGATGGGGTTCTGCGTCGCCATCACCATGAACGGCTCCTCGAGCCGGTAGGTCGTGGCGTCGACCGTCACCTGGCCCTCGGCCATCGCCTCGAGCAGCGCCGACTGCGTCTTGGGCGAGGCGCGGTTGATCTCGTCCCCGACGACGATGTTGGCGAAGACCGCCCCGGGCCGGAACTCGAAGGTGCGGGCGTCCTGGTTGAAGACGCTGACGCCGGTGACGTCGCTCGGCAGCAGGTCCGGGGTGAACTGGATGCGCTGGACGCTGCAGTCGATGCTCCGTCCCAGCGCCTTGGCGAGCATGGTCTTGCCGACGCCGGGCACGTCCTCCACGAGGAGGTGGCCCTGGGCGAGCAGGACGGTGACCACCGTCCGGACGACGTCGTCCTTGCCGGCGATGACGCTCGACATGGCGGCCTCCACCCGGTGGGCGACCTCCTGGAGCTCCTCGAGTTCGTTCACCAGTCGATCCTCCCCCATGGCCCGCGGGCCCGGGGGTGGATCGGGTGGCTCACCTGCCGGCGAGGAAGTCCAGCCCGATGGAACGCTCGACTGCGAGGACCTGGTCCACGGCACCGGCGGCGGCTTTCTCGATGGGCTTGCCGAAGAACGGGACGGAGGCGGTGATGTCCCCCGAGAAGGACTGCACCGTCCCGCCGTCGGGTCCGGGCTGCAGGGACATGCGCCCGATGACGCGGACGGGGGCGCCGGCGATGTCGAGGGACAGGGTGCCGGCGCGGGTGCGGTCGGGGTGCGGGGCCTCCCAGGCCTCGACGAGCCGCACGTCCAGGCTCTGCCCCACGAGCGAGCGGAAGGAGGAGGGGACCTGGTCGGTGGGCATCTGCCGGCGGGTGGTGACCGTGAAGGCCTCACCCTCCCAGAGGACCTCCTGGGTGGAGTCGAGCGCACCGGAGGCGGCGATCTTGCGCCGGACGAACTCCTCGTCGGCGAGCATCGCGGCCACCGTGTCCAGGTCGGCGGGGTAGTCGATCGTCGCGTCGAACCGCACGTTGCTCCTTCAGTCGCCGGGGGTCCCAGCGTAACCGGGACCGGCGACGGCGCACGGGCGGGCTATACGCTGACGGGGTGTCGACGCTCAGCGAACTCATCCAGGACCGCTCACGGCTCGACCCGCACAGCATCGAGCGGCTGCACCAGCTCGTCGGTGACTGGCAGGTCGTCTCCGACCTCTCCTTCGCCGACCTCCTCCTGTGCATCCCGCTGGGGGAGGAGGACTTCCTCATCGTCGCCCACTGCCGCCCGTCGACCGGTGCGACCGTCTACTACGAGGACGTCGTGGGCCGGCTCATCCCCGCCGGTCGCCGCCGCCTGCTGCGGCAGGCGATGGAGCGCCAGGTGCCGGTGCGCGCGACCGAGCCGCGCTGGATCGGCTCCCACGCCGTCCGCGAGGACGCCGTGCCCGTCGTCCACGAGGGCCGGACCATCGCCGTCATCTCCCGGCAGGCCAACCTCGGCATCACCCGTACGTCCAGCCGCCTGGAGCTCAACTACGTCGAGGCGGCGGACGCGATCTGCGCGATGGTCGCGCGCGGGGAGTTCCCCCAGCCCGGCTCGCCCACCGGCTCGCGGCGCGGCGCGCCGCGCGTGGGCGACGGCCTGTTCCGGCTCGGCCTGGACGGCGAGGTCCTCTACGCCAGCCCCAACGCCCTCTCGTGCTTCCACCGTCTCGGGGTCATCGGCGACCTCACCGGCAAGCTCCTCGTCGAGGCCGTCACCGACGTCCTGGACGGTGCGAGCCCGGTGGACGAGTCGCTGCCCGTCGTCATGACCGGCAAGGCGGCGTGGCGCTCGGAGATCGACGCGCACGGCGTCGTCGTCTCCTTCCGCGCCATCCCGATCACGGAGAACGGGCAGCGTCGCGGGGCGGTGCTCCTGTGCCGCGACGTCACCGAGGTGCGCCGCCAGGAGCTGGAGCTGCTCACCAAGGACGCGACCATCCGGGAGATCCACCACCGGGTGAAGAACAACCTCCAGACAGTGGCCGCCGTCCTGCGGCTCCAGTCGCGCCGCTCGAGCAGCGCGGAGGTGCGCGACGCGCTCGGCGAGGCGATCCGGCGGGTGTCGACCATCGCGCTCGTCCACGACATGCTGTCCCAGATCATCGACGAGATCGTCAACTTCGACGCCCTCTTCGTGCGGGTGCTGCGCCTGTCCGCGGACGTCGCGGCAGGGGAGGGCCACGTGCGCACCGAGGTGAGCGGCAGCTTCGGTCAGGTCCCGGCCGACGACGCGACGGCGCTCGCCGTCGTCCTCACCGAGCTCGTCACCAACGCCGTCCAGCACGGCCTGGGCCCCACCGGCGGCACCGTCGTCGTCACCGCCCAGCGTGAGGGAGAGCAGCTGGACGTCACGGTGCGCGACGACGGCGCGGGCCTCGCCGAGGGCAGCGTCCTCAGCGGCCTGGGCACCCAGATCGTCTCCACGCTCGTGCGCGGGGAGCTCGGCGGCACCATCGACTGGCGCCCGGCCCCCGGCGGCGGCACGGAGGTCGTGGTGCGGGCGCACATCGCCGACGCGCGCTAGTCCGCGGCGCGCTCCTCGCGGCGCTGCTTGCGCGCGCGGTCGCGGCTGCCGGTGCGGCTCCACACGAACCAGGCGACGGCACCGACGACTCCGGCGATGACGATCCACTGGAGGATGCCGGTGTACTGCTCGACGACGTGCCAGTTCTCGCCGAGCAGGTAGCCGGCGCCGACGAGCACGGTGTTCCAGATGGCCGAGCCCGCCGTCGTGAGCCCGAGGAACACGGGCAGCGGCATGCGCTCGATGCCCGCGGGGATCGAGATGAGGCTGCGGAAGATCGGCAGCATGCGTCCGAAGAAGACGGCCTTGGTGCCGTGGCGGTCGAACCAGCGCTCGGTGTCGTCGATGTCCCCGGCGTCCACGAGCGGCAGCCGCTCGGCGATCGCCTTGAGCCGGCGGATGCCGAGGGCGGCGCCGAGCCCGTACAGCGCAAGGGCGCCGACGACGGAGCCGAGGATCGTCCACAGGATGACGCCGACGAGCGAGAGCTCGCCCTGGCTCGCGGTGAACCCGGCGAGCGGGAGGATGACCTCGCTCGGGATCGGCGGGAAGAGGTTCTCCAACGCGATCGCGAGCGCGGCTCCCGGCCCGCCCAGGGTCTCCATGAGGTTGACGGCGAAGTCGGTGACCCCGCCGAAGAGGCCGCCGCCGTCGGAGACGGAGGAGGCCCCCGGTGCCGCAAGGGGCACCGGGGGCCTGCTCAGCAGTGCGGTGAGGCTCAAGAGGCGCGGCGGGCGCGCGCGGTGCGGCGCTTGAGCGCGCGGCGCTCGTCCTCCGACAGGCCGCCCCAGACGCCGGCGTCCTGGCCGTTCTCCAGCGCCCACTTGAGGCACGTGTCCACGACGGGGCAGCGGCGGCAGACGGCCTTGGCCTCCTCGATCTGGAGGAGGGCAGGCCCGGTGTTGCCGATGGGGAAGAAGAGCTCGGGGTCCTCGTTGAGGCAGGCAGCGGTGTGGCGCCAGTCCATGGCAACTCCTTCTTGGGCGCAGCGGTAGGCCGTGATCGTTGAGAGGGGAAGTCCAACGCGGCCGGTGACTGCCTCCAACCCTCACATGGCCCGGTCCCGCCCGACAAGGGGGTCGGGACGGTGAACTGCGGGTGAAGTCGAGTGGTGTTCGTCACACGGGCGGCGTCGGTCACACCGGGCCGCCACGTACGCTGGGCCGGTGACCACCGACCGCCCCGCGCGACCGCCGCTGCCCCTCGTCCTGGCCCTCCTCCTGGTCCTCGTGGAGGTCGGCGCGCTGGTCGCGCTGGCCGTGGGGATGCTCGTCGAGGTCCTCAGCGGACGCACCACGGGCGGCGCCGTCACGGTCGTGCTGGCGCTCATGTTCCTCGGCATCTGCGCGCTCCTCGTCGTGGCGGCGCGGGCCCTCCTCCAGCGCCGGCGCTGGGGCCGCGGGCCCCTCGTCACCTGGCAGCTGCTCGTGCTCGCCACGGGCCTCTCCCAGTCGGGGGTCATCCCGGGGGATCGTCGCCCTCCTCGTCGTCCTGCCCGTCGCGGTCACGGTCGGGCTCCTCGTCCCGCCGTCCGTCGCCTGGGCCAACCGGACCGCCCCGCCCCGCGCCGTCCTCTAGCCGCCCGCCCCCCGGTCCCCCCGGTCCCCCCGGTCCCGTCCGCGCCGAGCGCTGAGTTGTTCCTCCCCTTGCGCCGAGCGCTGAGCTGTTCCGCCGGAACAACTCAGCGCTCGGCGCAAGGGGGAGGAGGTCAGGGGCGGGCGGGGCGTCCGGGCAGGACGAGCACGGCGTCGCCCACGGGGCGCTCGCCCGCGGCGTCGGACGGGACGGTGAGCAGCCGGCCCTCGGCGACCATCGCCGTCGAGCCTCCGCCGTCGAGGTTGAGCGCCTCGCGCAGGCCGAGCCCGACGGCGACGTCCGCCGCCTCGGGGATCGACAGCCCGAGCGCGTCGGTGCTGCGCCCGTCCGCGGTGACGAGGACGAGCCGGCCGCGGTCGTCGACGCCGGCGAGGGTGCGCGGGTTCCGCTTGTGGGCCCAGCCGTAGTAGAAGCTCGGGTTCTCGGGGTGGACCATGCCGTCGGTGGCGGCGGTGACGTGCCGCTCGCCGTCGCGGACGAGCTCGGGCCCGCCGTTGACGACGGCGGGGTAGCGGCTCGGGTGCACGGTACGCCCGTCCTCGTCGGTGAGTGAGGTCCGCACGTCGAGGCGGCTGCCCTCCTCGGCGAGCGAGCGCAGGACGGGGACGAGGTCGCCGGTGGCCTGGACGGTGCGGCCGCCCTCAGGGACGGGGCCGCCCCGCTCGTCGCGGAGCTCGGTGACGCGGCCGCTGCGGTCGAGGACCGCCTCGACGCCCTCGCCGGCGGGGGTCCGGTCCGCGAAGGCCTCCGTGAAGACGACGAGCTCGTCGGGGTCGGTGCACGTGACGTCGTGCAGCGGCAGGGAGGTGGGCAGGTCGTCGAGGCCGCCACAGTTGCGGACGAGGCCCGGGACCCGGTTGAGGCCGTCGAGGGGCAGACGGGTGCCGCCCGCGCGGAGCTCGCCCTCCCAGCCGAGGCGCTCGACCTCGGTGCGCCGCGCGTCGGGCCGGAGGAGGAGCGCGGGACGCTCGCCCACCGGCTCGCTGAGGAGCTCCCCGTCGACGACGGACACCCCGGCTGGGTCGCCGGGTGCGCCGGCCTGCGGGTCGAGGACGAAGAAGCCGCCGTTGACGGCGGCGAGCGCACCGGACAGGTCCGCGAGCTCGGAGGTCGTCTCCCGCTGCTCGACGTCGGGGCCGACGGAGGCGGCGACCTCGCCGCGGAAGTGGCGGGGGGGGCCGGGGGGGGGGGCGGGGGGGCCCGGGGCGCGGGGGGGGGGGCCGGGGGGGGGCCCGGGGGGGGGGGGGGGGGGGGGAAGGGTGGGGGGGGCGGGGCCCGGGGGGGGGGGCGGCCGACGGTGACGACGAGCCGCCGCCCGCCGGAACGCTCGACGGCGACCGCCTCACCGGAGCGGATGACGACGCCGACCGTCCCCGACACGTTCGTGCGCAGTCCCCAGCCGCCGAACTCGGGGAAGGG